>CAUPHX010000024.1:0-15798 GCA_963511125.1 uncultured Deefgea sp.
ACCAAGAATTTCAAAATAGGATCAGTGCGTAATTTATGCCATGCGCCCGACAAAGTCATAATCCCGTTGATCATCCCGCCCCAGCTTGGTGCAAGTAGAATCAAAGAGAACACCATGCCTAACGATTGAGTCCAATCGGGTAGGGCGGTGTAATGCAAGTGATGCGGGCCAGCCCACATATAGGTGAACGATAGCGCCCAGAAATGCACGACAGAAAGACGGTAAGAGTACACCGGACGACCCGCTTGCTTAGGTACAAAGTAATACATCATGCCTAAGAAACCAGCGGTCAAGAAGAAACCAACGGCGTTGTGGCCGTACCACCATTGCACCATGGCATCAACTGCGCCTGAGTAAATTGAATACGATTGCATCGTACCCAAGATCGGCAAGGCCATACTGTTGACAATGTGTAGTAGCGCAACGGCTAGAATAAATGCGCCGTAGAACCAGTTAGCCACATAGATGTGTTTTACTTTGCGTTTAACGATCGTGCCAAAAAATACGATGGCATAGCAAACCCAAACCACAGTAATCAAAAGATCAATCGGCCAAGTGAGTTCAGCATATTCTTTACCTTGGGTGTAACCCAAAGGCAATGTAATTGCTGCCAGCACAATGACTAATTGCCAGCCCCAAAAATGGAAGGCGGCGAGCTTGTCGCTGATAAGACGTACGTTACAGGTACGTTGAACTACATAGTACGACGTTGCGAATAGACCACATCCACCAAATGCGAAAATAACCGCATTAGTGTGAAGAGGACGTAAACGGCCAAAATGAAAGTACTGGCCAACATTGAGTTCAGGCCAGAACATTTGGGCGGCGATAATCACGCCAACCAACATTCCAACAATACCCCAAATGACCGTCATGATGGCAAACTGCCGAACCACTTTGTAATTGTATGTGGCTTGGTTTTCCATTAGAGCGCTCCGAATGATCTCCAACTGCTTGGAATTGAGTTAAAAACTTTTTTATGTATTGCGATTAGCCTGTTTTGGTCTTTGCCAAATTATTAGCAACCTAGAGTAGATATAAATCTAAATGAAAAAAATTGAGACTTATATTCACTGGACTATACGCAACTGAATAGCTTGCAAACTTGATTTAGATCAAGTGTGCATAGTGACAAACCCGCTGATTTTACCTCTTCGGACGGCATTCAGTCAGGAAATTTTTGTTTTTCTTCACCTAAATGATCCTCTTTTGAGTCAGCTTGATCATCGTCATGCAAAATTCGCCAACTTGGGCCTTCTAAATCATCAAGTTGTCCGCTGCGTATCGTCCACCAAAATACAAAACCAATGACAAAAGCAATCACAAGAGAGAGCGGAATCAGTAAATAAAGGCTTTCCATTTAGAGTTTCTTTTTGCTAGAGGTGGGAATAAGGCGTAGTGCATTCAGCACCACCAAGAGAGAACTCATCGCCATGCCCAGACTAGCCAGCCATGGGGTAACAAAGCCAGCAGCAGCCAAAGGCAGGGCGGCAATATTGTAGAGTAGCGCCCACAATAAATTTTGCTTGATAATGCGCTGGGTTTTTTTCGCCAATTTAAATGCCGGCGGCAAACAGGCCAAATTATTATTCAGTAAAATCATATCACCTGCCGCGTGTGCGATATCGACACCGGCGCCCATTGCAATGGAAACATTAGCCAGAGCCAGAACGGGCGCATCATTCACGCCGTCTCCTATCATCAGTACCGTTTTTCCACTGTCTTGCAGTGATTGAATGTACGCAACTTTCGCTTCTGGGGTTGCATGAGCGCGAATATTACTGATGTTGAGTTGGCTGGCAATATCGTTGACGGGGTGAAGTTGATCGCCCGATACAAGGTGAAGATTAAAGCCGGCTTGTTGAAGATCATGAATAAGCGATTGCGCTTCTGGGCGTAATGTATCGGCCAGCACAAACGCAGTTAGCCAGGTATATCCATCTGACAAAGCAATAATGGAGCCTTCAGCCTCATACTGCTTTAAGGTATGGGGGATGGGCTGCTTGAGTAAATCACTGATAAATTCCAAGGAGCCAATCCAATATTGTTGCTCGTCGATAAAACCAGAAAGGCCGCCTTGGGCGTGTTTTTGAATATTCGTTGCCGCCGATACGTCTGATTGACTGTTGCCGTGTGCAAATGCCTTGGCGATAGGGTGTTCTGACTGATGCTCTAAACTTTGTGCAATCACTAAGGCTTGCTGTGTATCCATTGCAAGTGCAATGGTGCGAGTAATGCGCGGTTCGCCGAAGGTCAGTGTTCCTGTTTTATCTAAAACAATATCGGTCACTGTGGCCATCGTTTCTAATAAATTCGCCCGCGTCACCAATAAACCCAGTTGGGCCAAATGACCCGTCGCCGCGGTTAATGCGGTTGGGGTTGCTAGTGAAAGGGCGCAAGGACACGATATAACGAGTAGCGCCACGGTGATAGGGAGCGCGTGAATGGGGTCGTGCAGATGCCAGTACCAAAAGGTCAACGTCGCCGCGAAGAGTAGCCCAATGACAAACCAGCCTGATATCCGGTCAGCAATGGCTGCTAGACGCGGTTTTTGCTCAAGCGCTTGATCCAAAATCCTCACCATACCCGCAATACGTGTGTCGGCTCCGGTGTATTTGACTTCGATGGTCAGTGGTGACAATAGATTAGAAGTCCCCGCTGTCACACTTGAACCATATATCTTCCGAATAGGTAGAGATTCCCCAGTCAGCATCGCTTCATTAATTTCACTTTGCCCATCAAGCACCACACCGTCGATAGGGACGATTTCACCTGCTTTGACCACAATACGATCGCCTACTTTGAGTCGGGCTACCGCGGTTTCATGTAGGGTTTGGTCGCTATGCAATTGATGGGCAAAGGTGGGGACGAGTTTGACCAGTTTTTCAGCGGCAGCGCCCGCGTTACGGCGCGCTTTTAGCTCAAGATAACGGCCACTCAGCAGTAAAAAGACGAACATCGAAACCGAATCAAAATAAATCTCGCCATGATTCGTGATCAAAGAATAAACACTGGCAAAAAAAGCGATCAATACACCAAGACTCACCGGTAAATCCATTCCCGCGCGGCCATGGCGTAAATCTCGCCAACTATTGGCATAAAAAGGCCAGCATGAATACAGTACGACGGGCAGCGTGAGCAGTGCACTGCCCCAGTGCATCATCGTTAGCCATAGGTCTTCAATCTCTCCATCCGCAGATAAATAAATGGGCACGACAAACATCATGACTTGCATCATGGAAAGGCCGGCAACCCATAAGCGAAACAAGGCGGATTTTCTTTGTTTTTGCCAGTTCACTTCGTCTCTGGCGTGATCGTACGGCAGGGCGCGATAGCCGATTGCGGCGATGTGTTCCAAAATCGTCGACAGGTGAATTTGGCTATCATCCCAGCGAATTCGTGCGCGATAAGTTGAGTAGTTAATGACAACGGATTGCACGCCCTTGAGCTGGGCGATGTGCCGCTCGTTGAGCCAGATACATGCTGCGCAGCTAATACCTTCTAAAATCAGTGCTGCTTCCTTGCTGTTTTCACCGGCGTGATGAACGAAGTCGACTTGAAGCTGGCTGTCATCATACAAAGACAGTTGTTCCAGAAGCTCTGTTGGCAGAGGTTCTTTGCGGTCGGCTGGTTTTTCTCGTTGAGCATAATACTGATCTAAGCCGCTGCCGATGATGGTTTCAGCCACCGCTTTACAGCCTTCGCAGCAAACGGCGTGGTCTGCATTACGATAGCGAATTTGAAATCCACTATCAGGTGGGCATGGCTCAGCGCAATGAAAGCAAGGAATTGTATCGGTTTTCATCTGAGCATTTTATCGAAAAGCACTATGGTGTGGGAAAGCATTTACTCGTTCTGTTTTTGACAAAACTGTCCTAGGATAAGGTGTGCTTAGATACCAATCTGGAGTTGCTGTGCAATTAACCGAAGGTTTTGATGTGTTAAACATTGTTCTGATTACCGCGAATACGCAAATTGTCTGCGAGATTGAGTTAGGAATGCAGCCTTGTGCGCTGCCTTGGCGGTTAAAGCATTGCGTCGGTATTGCACAACTCAAATTGCATCTTGAAACACAACGCCCTTTAACTGATGTGGTATTGATCGACCTGCCTGAAAGTGAGTTGTTAGCCTCTACCAAGCAAATTTTGAGTGACTTCCGTCGTTGGCCAGTGGTTTTTATGGTTCCACATGGCTCGGAAGACCTGGCCGTAAAGGCGATGCAATTGGGGGGAGACAACTATCTCATCAAGGATGACGCTCGTGGCTATTTAGCATTGTTACCCTTGGTCTTGTTAGGGGCGGTCACGCAATTTCGTGAGCTAGAGTCGCGCACCAAAGCTGAAATTGAGTTGATTGAAAATCGAGCACGGTTGGTGCAAATCATCGAAGGTAGCCCCGTTGCTTCGTTTGTGATTGATCGCGATCATGTTGTTACGCAGTGGAACAGCGCCTGCGCGGCTTTAACCGGTTTGTCTTGTGATGAAATTTTAGCCACCAAAGATCAATGGCGAGCATTTTATGATTTTCCTCGGCCGGTGATGGCCGATTTAATATTGGACGGCGCCTTAGAGTCGCAGGTCGATCAGTTTTACCGCGGTAAATATCGGCCGTCGGTATTGATACGCGGTGGCTTTGAGGCCGAGGATTTTTTTCCAAAATTTGGTGAGCACGGTCGTTGGGTTTTTTTTACTGCGGCGCCGATAAGAGATGCGCGTGGGCAAGTGATTGGCGCCATTGAAACGCTACAAGATATCACCGAGCGACGTATTGCTGAAATGGCTTTACATGAAAATCAAACGCAGTTGGCGCAGATTGTCGATGGCAGTTCGGTGGCGACTTTTGTGATTAATCGCGAGCATCAGGTTACGCACTGGAACCGTGCTTGTGAAGTTTTAACGGGCTTAGCCAGCGATCGGGTGGTGGGAACGAATGAGCAGTGGCGAGCGTTTTATTCGTCAGAACGGCCGTGTATGGCCGATTTGATTTTAGATGGTGCGATTGAATCGGCGGTGAATCAGTTTTATCACGGTAAATATCGTTCATCGGTATTGATGGAAGGCGTGTTTGAGGCGGAAGATTTTTTCCCGCATTTTGGTGAAAAGGGCAAGTGGGTATTTTTTACGGCAGCCCCTTTGCGAGATGCCAATGGCAGAGTGGTGGGGGCGATTGAAACCTTGCAAGATATGACCGACCGTCGCATGGCCGAAGAGGCACTTAAAGATAGCGAAGAACGCTACCGCAGTTTGAGTATTACTGACGCGATGACGGGTTTATACAATACGCGGCACTTTTATGAGTGCTTAGACATTGAAATTGAGCGTGCGCTTCGATATGCGCGTCCCATTTCTTTGTTGTTGATGGACGTGGATAATTTTAAGTCAATTAACGATCGTTTTGGTCACCTAGAAGGTGATCGTGTGTTGCAGGTTTTGGCTGACATTATTCGAACTAGTTTGCGGCAAACTGATGCTGGGTTTCGTTATGGTGGTGAAGAGTTTGTCGTGATTTTGCCAGAGACCGAAGCCAGTGCCGCACAAATGATCGCTGAACGGATACGTGCTGCCTTGGCGGAGCATATTTTCACACCCACCGAGGCCGTAGTGGTGCAGGTGACGGTCAGTATTGGGGTTAGCCAATATAATCAAGCTGACTCGAGTAAGGATTTGGTGCGCCGTGCTGATGAAGCGACTTATCAGGCTAAGCATCAAGGTAAAAACTGTGTGGTTTATATCTAAGTTGATCATCTTTGCAGTTTCGATTGTTATTTCTTACTCTAGGCATTTTTTCGCTTAAGCAGTACAGTGGCATCATTGTTGTTTAATGAATAGGTTTTGCCATGTTGTACGGTTTATCAATAATTTTCTTTGCCCTTGTTGGCGGCGAAGTACTTCGGCAAGTCTTCAACTTACCTATTCCAAGTGTTGTGTTGGGAATGTTATTACTCACACTCTGGTGTGTGCTGCGCCGTGGTGCAGAATCACGGCTTGCTTTAGCGTCTAACGGTTTATTGCGTTACTTGGGTCTTTTATTTGTCCCTGCTGGCGTAGGTTTGATCGAGTTGGGTGATCGATTAGAGGCGCAAGGCGTCGCGATGTTGGTGACGATTATGCTGTCAACCATGCTGACGTTGCTGGTTACCGCTTGGGTATTAAATTTTTTACTTTTGCGCCGTGAAAAAAAACAGCCTGAGCAATCCTCATGAATTTTTCGCTAAATTTGGCTCACTACCCTGCCACATGGATCGCAGTCAGCTGCTTAGCTTATATGCTGGCCAATCAATTGTATAAGCGAGCCAATTGCTTTCCACTGCTCAACCCTGTTTTGATTGCCGTCTTGATGATTATTGGGGTATTAAAATTGACGAATGTGTCGTATGCGACCTATTTCGATGGTGCTCGTCCCATTCATTTATTGCTGGGCCCTGCGACTGTCGCTCTCGCTATTCCGTTGTATTTAAATTTGGCGAAAATGAAGGAATACTTCATTCCTTTAGCCCTTGCATTATTCGTTGGTTCTAGTGTCGGCATCGTGTCTGTTTTACTGATTGGCCCAGCTTTGGGACTCAGTTGGGAAACGGTACTGTCATTTGCACCTAAATCGTGTACGACCCCGATTGCGATGGCTTTGGCGCAGCAACATGGTGGTTTGCCCTCCTTAACTGCGAATGCGGTGATCATTGCGGGGGTGGGCGGTGCGGCTTTGGCGGTTCCTTTGTATCGATGGTTCAACATTAAGCATGAAGTCGCGCAGGGTTTTGCCTTGGGTTTGGCATCTCACGGTGTGGGTACGGCGCGTGCTTTTCAAATCTCTGACACTGCGGGTGCATTTTCAGGATTGGCGATGGGTTTTAATGGCGTGGTGACTGCGATTTTGTTGCCGTTGATCTTAAGTTTGTGGATTTATCTTTAGGGTATATCTTTGTAGGCTTTATTTGAAATGGCTTGTACGAATATACCGAAATTAAATTGACTTAAATTGGGAACGATGTGATATCTGGACGTCATTTTTATCGACAAACATTACTAGATTTGATGATTTGGTTGCCTTTGGCTGCGCTGATCGGGGTGTTAGGCGGTATTGCTTCCGCGATTTTGTTACTGGCGCTGGATTGGGCGACGGTCACGCGAGTGGCCAATCCGTCATTGATTTGGCTATTACCGATTGCTGGATTTGCAGTGGGATGGCTTTATCACCGTTTTGGTCGTGGCGTTGAGTCAGGTAGTAATTTATTGATTGATGAAGTTCATCAGCCCAAGTCAGTCATTCCATTACGGATGGCGCCGCTGGTTTTGATTGGAACGGTTTTGTCGCATTTGTTTGGTGCGTCTGTGGGAAGGGAAGGGACGGCGGTACAGATGTCAGGGACATTTGCCGACCGAATCGCCAAAATGACCCAGCGTGGGCCAGAAGGCCGCCGTGCTATTTTGATGGCGGGGATGAGTGCAGGCTTTGCCGGTGTTTTTGGCACGCCCTTGGCGGGGGCAGTATTTGGCTTGGAAGTCTTGGCGCTGGGCAAAATGCGCAATAACGCATTATTTCCTTGCCTATTAGCGAGTTTGGTCAGCGATTGGGTGGTTCGCGCATTGGGCGTTCACCATACGCATTATGTAATTTCATCGATTCCGACTGTCACACTGAAGGGTATTTTTGCGGTTTTATTGGCGGGTATCGTTTTTGGACTAGCAGGTAAGTTTTTTGCCGAAGCGACGCATTGGTTTGCTCATCAATTTAAACGAATTAGTTACCCACCATTACGGCCATTTGGCGGTGGCTTAGTGATTTCAATCTTGGTATATATGACGGGCGCTTATCGCTATATTGGCCTAGGGATTCCAAGTATTGTCGAATCATTTCAACAACCATTATCATTGTTTGATGCGCCATTAAAAATGTTATTCACGACATTTTCATTAGGGGCTGGATTTAAAGGCGGTGAAGTAACCCCTTTATTTTATATTGGATCAACTCTGGGTAATGCTTTAGCCCCCATATTAAATATGCCATTTCCATTAATGGCAGGGCTTGGTTTTGTTGCTGTATTTGCTGGTGCTGCTAATACGCCATTGACATGCACTTTTATGGCAATTGAATTATTTGGTGCCGCCATTGCGCCTTATGCATTATTGGCTTGTGTGGTGGCTTTTTTATTCTCTGGCCACAGTAGTATTTATATTGCCCAGCGTTTAGGTTCAGGCAAAGGCCGGCCATTAGATGACGAAAAATCGGCCACTCGACTTTCTGATATAAATAAGTAGCAAGACCAATATCTTCCCGTGTCGTTGCTTTGTTTTAAAGTACGCCGCGTACGGTCTTCGGCAGAACTATTTTGTCGGGTGAACTTAATTAGGCGAGGAGAAAAAAATGAATCGATTAGTTTTAGAAGGCGCAACGTATTTACAATTTTTCGTCGGCTTTCTTTCCTTGCTGGCTTATCTTCCGCAATGGAAATTGATGTATACGTCTAAATCAAGCCGCAATGTATCGCTCGGCTCTTGGGCGATCTGGAGTGTTTCATCCTTGATTGCGACTTTTTATGCTTTGGTGCAATTGCTCGCCAATGGCCGAGGTTGGGCCTTGGTATTTTCGGCGAGCACGAATTTGGTTTTTGTCATCATCACACTGTGTTTGATTGCCAAATATCGAGCGCCGAAAACATCCGCACCCTTTGTGATGACTTAATTGCTGCTACTACGCCAACTGAGTTTGCTATGCAATTTCACCACGTCGCCAATAATGAATAAAGCGGGTGGTTTGATGTGGTTTTCCTCAATCAACTGCGCGAGGTTGGCCAACTCTCCGGTAATGACGCGCTGCTGAATCGTCGTGGCACGCTCAATAATGGCAATCGGTGTATTGCCTGCTCTGCCATGTCCAATAAGCTGTTCGGCGATATACCCCGACTGAGCGACGCCCATATACACCACCACGGTTTCGGATGGATTCACTAAACGCGGCCAATCCAAATCGGTTTCTCCGGCTCGACGGTGACCGGTCACAAAAGTGACGGACTGCGCGTAATCTCGATGCGTCAACGGAATGCCCGCGTAACAGGACGCTCCCGCTGCCGACGTAATGCCCGGCACAACTTCAAAGGCTATGCCATGCTCTGCGAGCTCTTCGATTTCTTCGCCGCCACGACCAAAAATAAAAGGATCTCCGCCTTTCAGGCGCAATACTTTTTTTCCTTCTAGTGCTAATCGCACCAAAAGCTGATTGATTTCTTCCTGTGGTAAGGCGTGATTATTGGATTTTTTACCCACATAAACTCGCTCGGCATCGCGGCGAACCATCTCCATAATCTCGTCAGAGACTAGATTGTCGTACAAGACGACATCGGCTTGCTGCATTAAACGCAAGGCCCGAAAGGTGAGTAAATCAGGATTGCCAGGGCCGCTGCCGACTAAATAAACGGCACCTAAGGTGTTGGTTTGGCTGGCGCGGTTGTTAATTGCATCCACCAGTTGCTCGCGTGCGCTGTCAACTTGGCCGGAGAAAATTTGGTCAGGAATGGGGCCAGCTAGGATGTTTTCCCAAAAATCACGACGGGTCGCGGTATCTGGCATTTTTTCTTTGCATAATTCACGCAGCTCACTACCTAGGCGCGCCAAGTCGCCCCAGCCATGTGGAATCAGCGCTTCAAGTTGAGCGCGTAAATGCCGTGCTAAAACCGGAACGCCGCCGCCCGTTGAGATGGCGATGGTGAGTGGTGCGCGGTCTACAATCGCCGGGGTGATAAAGCGGCTATGGGCCGGATCATCGACAGAATTCACCAAAATCCCTGCCGCCTCGCAGGCGGTAAATACCGCTTGGTTGACTGCGGGGTTGTCTGTTGCCGCAATGACCAGTCGTTGCCCCGCAATTTGCGAGAGAGAAAATTCAGCGGGTTGCCAGCGCACTTCGCCGGCTTTTACCAGATTGAGCATCTCACTACACAGTTCTGGCGATACCACGACCACATCCGCGCCTGCTGAGCGTAATAAACGCAATTTGCGCACGGCAATTTCACCGCCACCTACAATCATGCAGGTTTGCTGTTTCAGGTTTAAAAAAAGTGGGAAGTAATCCATGGCCAAACTCGTGCGGGAACGCAATAAAGGCGTATTGTCGCGCTTTCTGGCTATTTGGGCTGCAATTTTTTTTAAATTTTCAGCATGGTTTGATGTTACTCAGTGTCTTCCACGGTACTTTTGTGCCATTCTAAATAATCAAAAATCAATTGTGATGGAGTTACCCAATGAAAATGATTGCTTCTGTACTGACTGCGGGTCTTTTATTGGCTGCAAATGCGTTTGCAGCACCGGTCGATGATTTACTCAAAGCCAAAAACTGTATGGCCTGTCATTCCGTGGATAAGAAAATTGTCGGCCCATCTTACAAAGATGTGGCGGCGAAACACAAAGGCAATAAAGATGCGGTTAACTTATTAGCGAGCAAAATCCAAAAAGGTGGCTCAGGCGTATGGGGGGCTGTGCCGATGCCGCCCAATGCATTGACCGTTGCCGAAGCCAAATTACTGGCTACATGGGTGCTGGCGCAAAAATAATCCGCCCGATTAGCTAAAACCTAAACCGTACAGTGAGCCACTTTACGGTTTTTTTACGTTCGGCTGCAAGAATATCGGGGTCGAGAGCGACTAATGAATGAACCCAGGAGAATGCCATGTTAATCCGTCGTCCTAGTGAAATCTTACCGTCCGAAATTACGCCGAAGTCAGTTTTTTTAAATCGTCGCGAATTCATGGCAGCGTCCACAGGCGCCTTGCTGTTGGCGGGTGAAGCGTCTGCAGCACTCAAAGGCATTCCAAGTCATTTGTCGATCAAAGACTCGCCCAATAGCCTCAAAGAAATCACGACATACAATAATTATTATGAGTTTGGCACCGATAAGGCCGACCCCGCTGCGAATGCCGGTAAATTCAAAACCAAACCTTGGCAGATTGTCGTCGAAGGTGAGGCCGGAAAACCGCGCACGTATAGTGCGGATGATTTACTGAAAGTTGCGGCGCTTGAAGAGCGTATCTACCGCCTGCGCTGCGTGGAAGGGTGGTCCATGGTGATACCTTGGGTGGGTATTCCATTGGCAAGTTTACTCAAGCAAGTCGAGCCTAATTCAAAAGCTAAGTATGTGTCATTTGAAACCTTGAAAGACCCCAAGCAAATGCCGGGGCAACTCATGCGAGTCTTAGATTGGCCTTACCGTGAAGGTTTACGAATCGACGAAGCAATGCATCCGCTCACGATATTGGCGGTGGGTTTATACGGTGAAGTGCTGCCCAATCAAAATGGGGCGCCAGTCCGATTGGTGGTGCCGTGGAAGTACGGTTTTAAAAGCATTAAAGCCGTCGTGAAAATCCGTTTGCAAGAAACCCAGCCTGCAACCAGTTGGAATAGCTCGGCACCGAATGAATATGGGTTTTATTCCAATGTGAACCCCGATGTCGATCATCCGCGTTGGAGCCAAGCCCGCGAGCGCCGAATTGGTGAAATCCTAAAGCGGCCGACCTTGCCCTTTAATGGTTACGCCGATCAAGTCGCTGGGTTATATAAAGGTATGGATTTAAAAAAGAATTTCTAGGTGGGTATTGCTATGCAGGCTAATCAAAATATTGCTCAGGATGAAATACATCCATCTACTGCTGTAGGCGGCCCACAAGTCAATTTACTCAAGGTGCTTATTTTTGTCGTTTGTTTGCTGCCCTTACTTCGTGCCGGTTTCTTACTGGGTGATGCCGTCAATCCGATTGAGTTTATTACTAGATCTACTGGCACTTGGGCCTTAGTCGGATTGCTGGTGACTTTAAGTATCACGCCCTTGCGACAAATAACAGGTTGGAGTCGGCTGATTCAATTTCGGCGGATGCTGGGCTTATTTGCCTTCTTTTACGCTTTTTTGCATTTCATCACTTACATTTGGTTGGATCAGTTTTTTGATTTTTCAGCGATTATTCGCGACATTATCAAACGTCCTTTTATTACGTTTGGCTTTTCTGCGTTTTTATTACTGATCCCGCTGGCGGTGACGTCAACGAATGGTTGGATGCGTCGATTGAAACGCAATTGGGCGCGTTTGCATCGCTTAGTTTATTTGATCGCCCCCTTGGGCGTGATTCATTATCTGTGGCTGGTTAAAAAAGATTTAACTCAACCCCTGATCTATGCCGTAGTACTGGTCATTTTGCTTGGCTGGCGGGTGTATCGACGCAGTTAATACACTCAATGACTTGGGGGTAAAAACTGTGATTGCTGCCCATATTCATGAATGGCAAGGTGAGTCGATTTCATTTCTGTTAATAGCTCGCTTAATTGCGCTGCTTTGAACTCGCCTTCGGCGATTTCAATTTGTTCTAGTAGTTGAGCAATTCGATCTGCACCAATTTGTAATGCAATCCCTTTCCCGCTGTGAGCCAGTCGGCAGCACTCATTTGCATCGTGACTATTGCTTAATTGCTGCAATATTTCATCAATGCGAGCAAGTCCTTTTTGGCTCAGTGCAGCAAATCTCTCCGCACTAAAGCCTAATCGATTGGGGGCTTCTGGATTAAAGTAGCGGGAAATTTCAAATTCATCAGCGGTGGTATTGCTGTGGTTGATGGCGATAAAGCTGGAATTGATCGACTGTGTTATTCGAGCCATGCTATTGACTAGTTCACTCTGAGCAAATGGCTTGCCGAGCCAGCCATTGAGCCCAATGCGTCTGATTTCTTCTGCGCTAGGTTGCAAGCCTGCGCTGACCATCAGTGTTGGTAAGAAATGACCTTGTAGGCGCATCGCTTCAATGGTGGCTATTCCATCGAGTTCAGGCATATTACGGTCAATCACTAAAGCATTGATCTGTGGATTTTTGGCTAAAACGTCGAGGGCTTTTTTGCCATTTTCCGCTTCAAACACGATGGCGTTAGCGTTGCTCAGGATGTGCCGCATCAGCTCACGGTTTACATCTTGATCTTCGACCAGCAAGATGACCAAGCCATCGAGCTGGGACTGGATGGACGTCTCGGCCTGTACAAATTGCGTCACAGTGGCTAAGGCCGTCGCAGTAAAAGTACTGCCAGCATAAACCTGACTAACAAAACTAAGAGAGCCGCCCATTTTTTGTGCAAACTCTTTACTGAGAGCCAAGCCTAGGCCAGTCCCCCCTTTGAAAATACCACTTTGGGTTTGCTCGAACGGGCAAAATACCAATGGGATTTCTGCCGGACTGATTCCTAAGCCTTGATCACTGACGATGGCAATGAGTTCGATTTGACCTTGATTGTGTTGCTTCCAAGACAGTGTGCAGCGCACTTCACCGGCATCTGAAAATTTAATCGCATTAGATAACAAATTAAGTAATATTTGCCGCCATTTAACGCTATCCAAAGCCACTGTTGCGGGCAGATCTTCATCTGCTTCAATCGTAAGTATCAGCCCCTTTTTCTCTGCGAGTGGGCCAAACATGCCGTTGAGTTCGTTGGTGAGTAATCGGGTATCAAGCAGCGTTTCATTGAGTGAAAAATGGCCCGCCTCAATTTTGCTCATGTCTAATACATTACCAAGCAGTGTTTGCAGATGATTACTGGCATGGATAATGTGGGCAAGGTATTTTTGTTCAACTTTGGGTTGATGATCCATTTTTTGGATTAATTCGGCATAACCCAGAATGGTGGTCAGTGGGGTGCGCATTTCATGGCTAATTGAGGCCAAAAAATGGCTTTTGGCTTGATTTGCAGTCTGGGCTTTTTGCTCGGCGACTTTAAGTTGCACTAGCGTTTTTTGATTGCGCCATAAGGCACGTAAAGTCATAAAAGAGAAAATCAGCATCGCACCAAATAAAATAATGTTGAGTAAGGTGCGCTGTTTGAGCAATACTGTGAATTGTGTTTTCTTTTCGTCCAGTATTTGCATATGCCGCGTATCGAGTGCATTCACCACTAAGCGTAAATGGGGCGACATACGGTCGATAGATTGACTGATGGGCGCTATCATTTCTGGTGAAAGATTTGCGACTTGAGGTGCGGTCATTGCCAGCCATTTCACGATCGGCGGCAGATGTTTTTGAACCGCTTGATTGTTGCTGCTTAATGAGGGGTAAACGCCTGAGTCGTATTCCTTAATGCGATTGGCAAAAACGGCATATGTTGCTTGGACCTTTTGGCGCTGTGTCTCGCTCGGATCTGCTTCATAATCACTGAGCGCACGTTCAAACCAACTTAACTCCTTATTGGCGGAGCGTGCTTCTTTCAGCTTTTGCAGCTGTTCCGGCGTGTTGAATTCTTTGAGGATGGTTTGCGCTTTGAATTCATAAGCGAGGATCAAGGCAAAAGCCGCCGCAAGAATGGCTACAGTCGCAATACAGAGGGTGCGGTATTTAAAGTTGTACAAAATCTCACGCGAATCGCAGCAAAAGGAGTGCGTATTTTAAGCCTGTTTGCTAAGGGCTGTGCAGTGCCTTACGTCAATTGACGGGGGTTTGTTGTTTGAATGGTATTAAGTTGACTCAAACTTTGAGCAGACTTTCTCTGCCGGGTAGCCAGCGGTCTAAATGGGCTTGAGCGAGCTGTGGGTGATTTTGTAAAATATCCTCGGCGGTTTCACGCGCCAACTCAAGCAGATCAGCGTCGTTTTCAATGTCGGCAAAGCGTAGCAGGGGTACACCAGATTGCTTCACGCCCGCCAAATCACCTGGGCCACGGATGTGTAAATCTTGCCGCGCGATTTCAAAACCATCGGTATGCTCATAAATGACTTTGAGCCGTGCCTTCGCGGTTTCGCCTAACGGGGTGGTATAGAGCAAAATACACAAACTCGCATGTGCACCTCGACCAACGCGGCCGCGTAATTGATGGAGCTGTGATAAACCCATGCGTTCTGCGTGTTCAATCACCATCAAACTGGCGTTGGGCACATCAACGCCCACTTCGATGACTGTCGTTGCAATCAAAACTTGAATTTCATTGCGTTGAAATGCCGCCATCGTTGCCGCTTTTTCTTCGGGTTTCATGCGGCCATGCAGCAGGCCGACGCTGATCCCTTCTAGCTCTTGTGCCAGTTGTGCGTGCGTATCCACTGCAGTTTGGAGTTGCAGCGTGTCTGATTCTTCAATCAATGGGCAAACCCAATACACTTGCCGACCTTCGAGCACTTTGGCGGCGATGCGCTCGATGACTTCGTCGCGGCGGGAGTCGGAAATCAATTTAGTGACAATGGGGGTGCGACCTGGCGGTAGTTCATCAATCACGCTGACGTCCAAATCAGCGTAAAAGCTCATTGCCAAGGTGCGTGGAATCGGCGTCGCGCTCATCATCAATTGATGCGGACTTTGTCCTTTTTCCCGGAGTGCGAGTCGCTGTGCGACGCCAAATCGATGTTGTTCATCGACAATCGCCAGCCCCAGATTTTTGAGCATCACGCTGGCTTGGAAAATGGCGTGTGTGCCGACCAATAGCTGCGCACTGCCATCGGCGGCGGCAGCCATCGCTTCGCGCTTGGCTTTGGTTTTTAAGCTGCCCGTGAGCCAAACCACATTCACGCCGAGCGGTGCGAGCCAACTGGATAATTTTTGATAATGTTGTTCGGCCAAAATTTCGGTGGGCGCGAGCATGGCGACTTGAAATCCAGCTTCAATCGCATGACACGCCGCCACTGCGGCGACGATGGTTTTACCCGCGCCCACATCGCCTTGCAGCAAACGCTGCATCGGATGCTTTTGGGCGAGATCTTTGGTGATTTCGAGTAATACGCGTTTTTGCGCGCGAGTGAGATCAAATGGTAAGTTTTCAATCAGCTGTGCAGCAAGGCGGCCATCGGGCTTGATTTTTGG
>CAUPHX010000025.1:0-15414 GCA_963511125.1 uncultured Deefgea sp.
CCGATGCTGAAGATAAAGTTAGAGTTAAGGCGGTTCAGCCTAAAATTTTAGATGCTGTAAATCGATTGTTACGTTCTAAAACCTTGGAAGAAGTAAAAACGGCAGAAGGGCAAGAGGAGTTGGCGCGTCAAATTCGTGAAAAAATTAATCAGATCCTTGAGGTTGAAGCGAAAGACGAAGGCGTTTTAAGTGTTAATTTTACTAAATATTTTTATCAGTAGTTCGATTCAATTGAGCGCTCAAACTAGGTTTAGAAACAAATAATGGCTGACGATATTCTCTCTCAGGAAGAGGTCGATGCGCTACTGCGTGGTGTGACCGGCGAAGAGGACGATGGTGATGACGACGTCGATCCTTCGTCTGTCCGCAATTATGATATTGGTCGCCAAGAACGGATTGTGCGTGGGCGTATGCCGACGTTGGAAATTATCAATGAGCGTTTTGCACGGAATTTGCGCATTGCTCTGTATAACTTCATGCGCCGCAATGCTGAAATTAGTGTGGGCCCGATCCGGGTGCAAAAATACAGTGAATTCATTCGTAATTTGGTCGTGCCGACCAATCTAAATATGATCCAGATGAAACCCCTGCGCGGCACGGGTTTATTTATTTTTGATCCAAATTTTGTATTTTTGGTGGTGGATAATTTATTTGGCTCGGACGGTCGTTATCACGTTCGGGTTGAGGGGCGTGATTTTACGCCGACCGAGCAGCGTATTATTCAGCGCTTGCTTGAAGTTGTATTTGAAGAGTACCAAAAGGCTTGGAAGCCCGTATTTGAGTGCGAGTTTAGCTATATGCGCTCAGAAATGAATACCCAATTTGCGAATATTGCGACCCCTACCGAAGTGGTCGTTGCCTATACGTTCAAGATTGAATTGGGCGCGGGTGGCGGCGATTTTCACGTTTGTTTTCCTTACTCAATGATCGAGCCGATTCGAGATATGCTGTATAGCTCGATGCAAACGGATCGCATTGAATCTGATAATCGCTGGTCATCATTGTTACGCAAACAATTGCATCATGCGGATGTCAATCTGGTGGCGACACTGGGTAATGCCAAAATAACTTTGGGTGATATTCTAAATTTAAAAGCTGGAGACATGATTTCTTTGGATATTCCGGAGGCGATTATTGCTTCAGTGGATAGCGTACCGGTACTCGAGTGTAAGTATGGTATTCTTAACGGTCAATATGCATTGAAAGTGGATAAAGTACTCGGTTCCGCCGAGTCTTTAAACGGCGTGCAGGACGAAGAACCCCGTGGAGAATCCAATGGCTGATGAAACAACAGCTGAAGAAAACCCAGAAGATATTATGGACGATTGGGCGGCTGCTTTAGCCGAACAAGAAGTCGCTGACACGCCTAGCGATAGTGCATCAACCGCGCAAGCAGCGGATATTTTTCAGCGCTTTGATGCGCCAAGCGCAGCATCGAATACGCCTAATAATATCGATATGATTCTCGATATTCCCGTTAATTTAACGGTTGAGTTGGGTCGCACTAAAATTGCAATTCGCAGTTTATTGCAACTTGCTCAAGGTTCGGTTGTTGAGCTTGATGGTATGGCGGGTGAACCGATGGACGTTCTGGTCAATGGCTGTTTGATCGCGCAGGGAGAAGTCGTGGTGGTTAACGACAAATTTGGTATTCGTCTCACTGATATTATTACCCCAGCCGAGCGCATTCGTCGCTTGCATAAATAAATCGACTCATGAATTTAATTCGACTCATTTGCGGCAGCCTGATTGGGCTGCCGTTCTCCGTTTTAGCGTCGGTCGGCAAGGTGGATACCCCCATTGCAGGGCAGATTTTTCAAGTAATTTTTGCTTTATTGTTGGTGCTGGCCATTATTGTTGGGGCTGCTTGGGCAATGCGTCGTTTTTCCTTGGTGCCCGGTGGCGCGAACTCACAAATGCGCGTTGTTTCTGGCGTCATGGTAGGGACACGTGAGCGCGTGGTCATTGTTGAAGTGCGGGATACTTGGCTGGTATTGGGCGTGACGAGTGAGCAGGTTAATGTGCTTCATTCGCTAGAAAAACCACTCGACGCCCAAGAGGCAAAGCCGGTCGCTCCACAGTTTGCTGAATGGTTGCAAAAAGCAATGGCAAAACGGAAAGAAACTAAATGAATAAACTAGCTGTTGCGTTTGTTTGGGTATTGCTCTCTGCGTCTTTGTTTGCTGCGGAGCCTGCTGGAATACCCTTTATGTCTTCGACGCAGACGCCTGCAGGTACTGCCTACTCATTGCCGATTCAAACGCTGTTATTTATGACTGCACTTGGGTTTATTCCTGCGGTCTTGCTGATGATGACGTCGTTTACCCGCATTGTTATTGTCTTGTCTTTATTGCGGCAAGCGCTAGGCACGATGCAAAGCCCGCCGAATCAGGTGATTGTGGGCTTGTCGCTTTTTTTGACGATGTTCATTATGGCACCCACTTTCGATAAAATTTACGCCACGGCTTATCAACCGTTTTCAGAGCAAAAAATCACCTTTAACGAGGCGCTGGATAAGGGGGCAATTCCTTTGAAAGACTTTATGCTCACGCAAACGCGGCAAAAAGACTTGGCATTCTTTATTGAAGTGTCGGGGGCGAAAGCACCCAATGGGCCAGAGGATGTGAGTTTACGCGTCTTGGTACCTGCATTTGTCACGAGTGAGTTAAAAACTGCGTTTCAGATTGGATTTTTGGTCATTATTCCGTTTTTGATTATCGACTTGGTCATTGCCAGTATCTTGATGGCCATGGGGATGATGATGGTTTCACCGGTGATTATCTCCTTGCCGTTTAAAATTATGTTATTTGTGCTGGTCGATGGTTGGACTTTGTTAATGGGATCGCTGGTACAAAGTTTTTATATAGCGAGTTGATGGCTCAGTCAGCGTGATTATAAATTTTTCGAGGTCCAGATTTCGATGACACCAGAAACAGTCGTGACTTTGCTGCAAAGGGCAATGGAAGTGATGATTTTACTCGGCGCCCCCGTGTTGTTAACTGCGCTAGT
Organism: uncultured Deefgea sp.; assembly: GCA_963511125.1. Taxonomy (GTDB): domain Bacteria; phylum Pseudomonadota; class Gammaproteobacteria; order Burkholderiales; family Chitinibacteraceae; genus Deefgea. The sequence continues at coordinate 3,010 of CAUPHX010000025.1, forward strand.
TGCAGGCTTGATTGTTAGTATTTTTCAAGCGGCGACCCAAATCAATGAGGCGACACTGTCCTTCATTCCAAAAATCCTCGCGTGTTTTCTAGTGCTGGTGCTGGCCCTGCCATGGATGATTGAAACTATGATGGATTACACCATACGCTTGTATCAAAGCATCCCGCAGTTGATTGGATGATTACGATTACTCAAGGCCAAATTGAAATTTGGCTGGCGCTATTTTGGTGGCCTTTTTTACGTATATTCGGTTTGCTACTCGCCGATCCGTTTTATTCGAGTCGATCAATTCAGGTCAAGATTCGTGTGGCATTGGCTATTTTGTTGTCCATTTTAATCGGCCCCTTACTCCCTGCATTACCGAGCGTACCCGTAGTCTCACCTGAAGGCATGTTAATCGCTATCCGCGAGTTGATTGTGGGTTTGTCGATGGGCTTTGTGATGCGCTTAATTTTTACCAGCGTGGAAATGGCGGGTCATTTATCCGGCTTACAAATGGGTTTGGGTTTTGCATCATTTTATGACCCCCAGCATTCAACCAATAGTTTGGTGATTTCGCAGTTGATGAGCTTGTTTATGTTGTTGGCCTTCTTATCGGTGGGAGGGCATTTGGTTGTCTTGCGGGTGTTGATCGACAGCATGGTGCAGTTACCCTTGGGTAGTCTATCTGTTTCTGCGAGTGGCTTTAAGTTGGTGGCCGATTATGGCGCAATTGTTTTTCGTACTGGCGTATTGCTGGCGCTGCCAGTGTTGGCCGTGTTGTTGATTACCAATTTAGCAATCGGCGTGATGACCCGCGCTGCGCCGCAGCTCAATGTGTTTGCAATTGGTTTTCCGATCACCTTGGGTATCGGCTTTGCTGCGATGTATTTCTCCTTGCCGATGCTGGTGCCGCATATTGATCAAGCGATCAGTAATTACACGCGTTATATCGGGCAAATCTTGACTGCATTTAGCCAGAAGTAATCGCTCCGATTGATAAATGCAATTCCCGACTAGTTTGCTCGGGTATTGCTGCTCGGGGTATAATCACCCATCTTTTAATTTTACCCCAGTGAGATTCCCATGAGCGTGGCCATTGCCGATGTGCAAAACACTGTAGATACCCGCAATATCGCCATCAACAAGGTGGGAATCAAATCGATTCGCCATCCGGTGCAAGTGGCTGATCGCGCCGATGGTGTGCAGCACACCATTGCGACTTTCGATATGTATGTGTTTTTGCCACAGCATTTCAAAGGCACCCACATGTCACGCTTTGTTGAGATTTTGAATAGCCACAACAAAGAAATTTCGGTTGAATCGTTTGAAACGATTTTGCGTCAAATGTGCGAACGCCTTGAAGCCGATGCTGGTTATTTGGAAATGCGCTTCCCGTTTTTCGTTAACAAAACCGCGCCTGTTTCTGGCGTGCAAAGTCTGCTCGATTATGATGTGTCATTGATTGGCGAACTCAAAAACGGCGCGTTTACACAAACGCTGAAAGTATTGGTGCCTGTGACGAGTCTGTGCCCATGTTCGAAAAAAATCTCCGAATACGGCGCGCACAATCAACGCTCGCACGTTACAGTCAGCGCGACTTTGGGTGAGCACGTTTGGATCGAAGAAATCGTTGAACTGGTTGAAAAACAAGCATCGTGCGAATTGTATGGTTTGCTCAAACGTCCTGACGAAAAGTTCGTCACTGAACGCGCTTACGACAATCCTAAATTTGTGGAAGACATGGTGCGCGACGTGGCCGCGAGTTTGAATGATGAGTCACGCATTTTGGCGTATGTGGTTGAGTCAGAAAATTTTGAGTCGATCCATAATCACTCGGCATATGCCTTGATCGAGCACGATAAACGCGCGTAATGACTTATTTGAGTAATCAAAAACCTCATTAAAGTATGTCGTGAATAATAATTTTATTCATGAGTCGCTGAGTCAAAAACCTAGTACAGCAAGGCTTTTGACTCAGCTTAAAACTGACGCACTCATGTGATGAGTGGTATGTATGGTTTAAACCGAGTCATCTACAGAAACGGCCCCCACTTCCTAGCCGTTGACTTATCCGGTTTGATGTCGTTCAAATCGACATTTTTGCTATTTTAAGCAGATTCCCAGCGATCAAATTCAGCCATGACAGTCTCGTAGGTTTTTTGACTGATTTCGGGCAGTGTACCGCCGAGCGCTTCTTTGGCTTGAGCGAAGCCGAGTTCGACGGCGTCACGGATTTTCTTCATTTGCGCAGGATCATCACCCATTGCAAACTTGGCAAAGCTTAAAATCCGCTCGGAAACTTTTCGCACGCCCATTTCGCCATCTTCAGAAATAGCCGCTTTAGCCGCATCGATTGTGCCTTGATCCACAGTGAGTTTTTGTTCACCACTGACCAATTTAGACAGGGTCAGGCCTTGTTGCTCAAGCAGGGGGCGAATGAAATTCATCATCGCTTCAACTTGGCGACCCGACTCTTCGAGCATTGATGATAGTTCGGCTGGCATGGCGCGCGGCTTACTATAGGTCAGCGATTCAGTTGATTCCCCACTCAGGCTGACCTTATCTTGTGGTACGGCATCACTGGGCTTTGCTTCACGCTCGGTCGCTGTCTTGCGAATGGAGATACTTGAGGTCACGCTGCCGCTGTTGGTGCTGGAGATTTGGAGTGACATTTTAATCACCTTAAACGAAAGTATGAGGATCTATTTCCTTTATATCGTCATAGTTGAATGACTCAATAGGGGAATATTCACAACTTTGGCGTAAACGGGCGAAATGGAGATGCTGGGTGATAGACGGTCTTCAAATTTGGCTTATTGAGGGGTGTAAATCGAGCGTTTTATTTCAAAGCTGGGTAAGTGCTGGCTCAAAATGCGCTGCATTGTGCCGTCTTGATTCATCGTGTTGATGAGATTTTTCCATTGTTCAGCCTCTGCGGCAGAGAAGTGCTTTTTCGATAGTATCAAGCCGTGGGGCACTGGTTTTTCGAGTGGCGCCCAGTCTTGGGTGGAGATGTGCTGCCTCATGCCAAGTTTGGGAATGTAGTAACCATAGACGGGGCTTTGCGAAAATAAGCCTTGAATTCGGCCTGCCTTCAATAGTTCAAATAACTGCCCGGCATTAGCGGCTTCGATGACTCGATTTTTCTCGCGCATCTGCGCTAAGAATTGATCTTGGGTTTCACCATGCTTAAAAGCGCGCACAGCGCCCCATTGTAACGATGGGTTGTTCAGAAAATCTTCAAAAGAGTGGACCGTTTTACTGACATCTTTTTGGATAAGGCTGATGTTTTTGATGGCCATGTAATGTGCAAACCAAGCAAATTGATCGCGAGTTGGGTTTTGAATCCCTGAAACACTCATCGATAAATCACCTGTTTCTAGGTCTTTCCAAATACGAGCGCGGGGCAGTACTGAACTGACAAAGTTGCAATTGGTACGCCGTTTCAGCTCGTTAATCACATCCTGATCAATGCCTTTTTCGGCAGTATAGAGCAAACCGTTGTCGTAAAAAGCAAGCTTGATGACGGCGGGGCACTGCGGTGCCGCTATTGCGTTGATGGCCAATAGCGAAGTAGCAATGAAAAGAGCTGTTTTCATGATCGATTGCCGTGGATGTGGACTGTCAATACGTTGAATTTAGTGCAAAACCGAGGAAATGAAAGTAAAAAAGCGGTGCCGTGCTCTGTGTGGTTTGATTGCCTTGATTCGGCAATATCGAAATATAACCAGCTCAAGCGGTAGCTCGGATGGGGGGTTGCGACGCGGGGTTATTAATTTGGCCTACGGGTAAGCATAGAGCTTTTAAATTTATTTACTGATGTATTTACTTGTAGGTAATTACACGTAATGCTTGTCATCATATACCCTTGATTCAAACTCAAAGAGCTGAAGTAATTCGGCTCTCTGAGTTTGAATTCGCGCAGGGTTACGCCTGGATAATAAACACGGTTGGACGTTTATGGATATTTGGTTCAGGCTTTTTCTTCCATTGGCTGGCCTCCAAAGTCAAAATTTCTTGGCTTGGTAAAGTAATGTCGCAGGCGACCGTGAGGCGAGTGCCCGGCTTGAGGCTGGCGACTAATGCTTGAAATAGCGCACCATTTCGATATGGTGGTTCGATAAACAGCTCGGATTGCCCTTCTTTGGCTGAACTGGCTTCGAGTTGGCGGATGGCTGTAACGCGCCCCGTTGCATCGGAGGGTAAGTAGCCGTTAAAACGAAATTTCTGCCCATTCGCACCTGATGCCATTAGCGCCATTAACAGGGATGAAGGCCCCACCAGCGGTACAACCTTGACGCCGCGTTGATGCGCCAGTTGCACCAAGCGAGCGCCAGGATCGGCTACACCGGGGCAGCCAGCCTCCGACATTAAGCCGACATCAATGCCATCCAGAAGCGGCTTGAGCAGTGCAGCCAGCTCGTGATCTTTGGTGTGTTCTGATAATTCGCCCATTTCAAGCGTGCGCAATTCGTGCGGCGTGCCGAACATTTTTAGATGAGCGCGAGTCGTTTTTGCGTTTTCGACGACGAAATGAGTCAGTCGTTTGGCGGTTTCGATGACGTCGGCGGGTAAGATATCATTCAGTGTGTCGCCACCCATTGGTACAGGAATTAAATATAAAATGCCGGCCATGATCTGTTCCAAATAAATTTAGGTTTTAGTGTGTTGTTGTGGGTATATCGATCTAGCTTTTTAGTAAATTAGCTTAGATTGATATACCTTGATGTTTTTATAAAACTGAAAACGCTTCACGATTTAACATCGTAATCAACTCGATGAGTGGCAAGCCAATAATCGCCGCAGGGTCGCGGCCTTCAATCGCCGCAATCATCACGATGCCCAAACCTTCGGTTTTGGCGCTGCCAGCGCAGTTGTACGGCTGTTCGCGCAGTAGATACGTTTCGATTTGCGCGTCGGTGTAGTTTCGCATTGTGACGGTCGTGATGTCGACGTGGCTTTGCGTGTTGCCGCTGGCCGTATTGTAAAGACACAGCGCGGTATGAAAGGCGATGGTTTGCCCGCGCATCGCAGCCAACTGCCGAACGGCACGCTCGTGTGTGCCCGGTTTGCCCAGTTGCTCACCATTGAGCAGCGCGACTTGGTCGGAGCCAATGATGAGGCTATTGGGAAACTGTTCGGCCAGCACTTTGGCTTTGGCAATCGCGAGGCGTTCACTGGTCTGTGCGGCGGTTTCGCCAGCCAGCGGCGACTCATCTAAGTCGGGCGCGGCGGTGATAAACGGAATGCCGAGTCGAGATAAAAGTTCTTTTCGATACAGCGATGTAGACGCTAAAACGAGTTGTGGCGCGGTCGTAGAGTGAGAAGTCGTGTTCATGATGTTTAAGTTAGGCCTTAAAAGCGCAAAATACTTTGACAGAGGGTAGTGGTCGATTATATCATGCGCGGTTTCCGGTTCGAGCTAGCAGCCACATGACGGTGATTCATAGCGCGGAATTTGCGCAAGAAGGTCGAGAGCTTAAAGGTTCTATCCCACTTTCGCAGCTCTCACGTTTGAGTGATCTGTTGGCCAATACATCAGGCGAAGTCGCTTGGCATATTGAAAGTGGTGTGGATGAATTGCAGCGCCCTTGGCTTTATTTAGAAGTGAAAGGCACTTTGCAATTGATTTGTCAGCGTTGCCTTACGGCTGCGCCTTGGCAGCTCCATGCTGAAACCGTGTTGACGCAGTTTGCGACTGAGGAGCAAATCGACGATGCCGAAGTGCACGACGAAGACCTCGAAGGCATTCTGATCGATCCGGAGCTGGATATTGAAGCACTGGTTGAAGATGAGATTTTACTCGCTTTACCGGTAGCGCTAACACATGATGTATGTGGTGGCGATGACGCGCTGGCCAAATTGGCGAGCGATAAACCTAATCCGTTTGCAGCCCTGGCTCAGTTGAAAACCAGGACAGCGGAATAAACAACTGAGTACTTAGGAGTATTACAACATGGCAGTTCAACAAAACAAAAAATCACCTTCAAAACGTGGCATGCACCGCGCGCATGACTTCCTTTCTGCACCAGCATTGTCTGTAGATGCAGCGACGGGTGAAGTTCATCGCCCGCACCACATTTCACCAAACGGCTTTTACAATGGCCGTCGTGTGATCAAAGCTAAGGGCGAATAATCCCAAGCTGGCTGTTTAGCTGACTAGGTGCTTTGCGCCTCTTTGGCCAGTATTACGGCGCAAGTGAGTGTCTCTCTGAGAATTACTCCCTTGCGCCGTTCGTCATTCTAGCTATGAAGTGGATGTTACAGTTACAGTCCAATGTCTGTCGCTTGTGCATAACCCATTTTAGATCTTTTAAGGTGTATTGATGGATATCACTGTCGCAGTCGATGCAATGGGTGGAGATCATGGCACTCATGTTACGGTGCCAGCCGCTTTGCGCTTTTTGCGCGACAATCCCGATGTTAATATTGTGTTAGTTGGGCTTGAAGACGCTATTTCAGCTGAATTGAAGGCGCATCATGCCGTGACGCATCCGCGTCTGCGTGTTCATCCGGCCACTGAAGTGGTCACCATGGATGAGTCGCCCCAATCGGCAATGAAAAATAAAAAAGACTCATCGATGCGGGTCGCCATTAATTTGGTGAAATCGGGTGAAGCGAATGCCTGTGTTTCAGCCGGTAATACGGGAGCCTTGATGGCGACGGCGCGTTTTGTGCTGAAAACGATTCCTGGCATCGATCGTCCAGCCATTGCTAAGTTGATGCCAACGATGCGCGGCCAAACCGCAATGCTCGATTTGGGCGCAAATGTGGATTCAACGCCTTTGCAATTGGCTCAGTTCGCCATTATGGGTTCGGCGATGTTTTCTGCTTTAAAGCATGTTGACGCGCCAACGGTGGGTTTGCTCAATATTGGTTCCGAAGATAACAAAGGCAATGAGGCGGTGAAAGAAGCGGCAGAGATGATCCGCAAAACCCGTTTAAATTTTCATGGCAATGTGGAAGGGAATGACATCTACCGAGGTACGGTCGATGTGGTGGCGTGTGATGGCTTTACCGGTAATGTGGCATTGAAAGTTTCAGAAGGGTTGATCAAGATGATTGCCACCTTCTTGAAAGAAGAATTTACCCGCAATGTATTTACCAAATTTGTTGCCGTCTTGGCGAAGCCGCTGATGGGGCGTTTTAAATCGCGCTTGGATCCGGATCGTTTTAACGGTGCGTCGTTTTTGGGCTTGCGTGGCATTGTGGTAAAAAGTCATGGCGGAGCTAACAAAAACGCTTTTTACTGGGCCTTGTCTCAAGCCGTCGAGGAAGCACGCTCCGGCATGATTCAACGTATAACCGAGCAGGTGGAGCAAGAGTTGCTGCATCTGAATGCTGCGGTGGTTGCCGCCGAAGTTTGATTGAGAAGGGGCGTTTATGTTTTCCCGAATTGCAGGTACTGGTTCATATCTACCAGAAAAAATTCTGACCAACGCCGAATTGGCGCAGCAAGTCGATACCACCGATGAGTGGATTGTGTCGCGTACCGGTATTCGCCAGCGACATTTGGCGGCGCCGGATCAATTGACGTCGGATTTGGCCTTGATTGCAGTCGAGCGTGCATTGGCCGCCGCAGGCGTGGATAAAAGCGAAGTCGACTTGCTGATTGTGGCTACGACGACGCCGGATCAAATTTTCCCTTCGACGGCCTGCATCTTGCAAAACAAGCTCGGTGTGCATGGCTTTCCCGCATTTGATATGCAAGCGGTTTGCGCTGGTTTTATCTACGCCTTGACGACCGCGGATCAATTTGTCAAAAGCGGAGCGGCCAAATGTGCAGTGGTGGTCGGCGCGGAAACTTTGTCGAGCTTGATCGACTGGAATGATCGCGGGACGTGTATTTTGTTTGGTGATGGCGCGGGTGCGGTGGTGCTCAAGGCCTCTGAAGAGCCAGGCATTTTGGCGACAGAGTTGCATGCGGATGGCCGTTTCAACGGCATTTTAAAAGTCGACGCGCGGCCCAAGCAAGGCGAGCTAGTTGGCAATCCCTATGTGTATATGGAAGGCAGTGCGGTGTTTAAGTTTGCCGTTAAAGCCTTGGCCGAAGTGGCTGAAAGTACGCTGGCTAAAGCCGGTTTAGCTAAGTCCGATATCGATTGGTTGGTGCCGCATCAAGCGAATATTCGCATCATTGAATCCACTGCTAAGCATTTGCAGATGTCGATGGACAATGTCATTGTTACCGTCGCTGAGCATGGTAATACCTCGGCGGCATCGATTCCCTTGGCGTTGGATGCCGGCGTGCGCAGTGGTAAAATTCAGCGCGGCCAAACTTTGTTGATGGAAGGGATTGGTGGCGGCTTTGCTTGGGGCTCTGCACTGATTAAGTATTGATAATTGAATTGAAGACGGCGCTTTGTAGCGCCGTTTTATTGTTTAAAAGGATTAAAGAATGTCATTCGCATTTGTATTTCCAGGGCAAGGTTCGCACTCGATCGGCATGATGAATGGCTGGAGCGACCTCGCGGTGGTGAAAGCCACATTTGACGAGGCTTCCGGTGTCTTAGGTGAAGACATGTGGGCGATGGCCACAGAAGGCCCGCTAGAGGCGATTAACGCCACGGTGAATACGCAGCCCTTGATGTTGACTGCCGGTGTGGCTGCTTGGCGGGCGTGGCAATCACAAGGCGGCGCCATGCCCGTGGTCATGGCGGGGCATAGCTTGGGCGAATACACCGCACTGGTGGCGGCAGAGGCCTTGAGTTTTGGCGATGCGCTGCAATTGGTGCGTTTGCGCGCTGAAGCGATGCAAGAAGCCGTGCCGGCGGGAACGGGCGCAATGGCGGCGATCTTGGGCTTGAGTGACGAATTGATTATTGAAGCGTGCGCGGAAAGCGCGCAGGGCGAAGTAGTACAAGCGGTGAATTTCAATTCACCAGGACAAGTGGTGATTGCCGGTAGCAAGGCCGCAGTGGAACGCGCTTGTGAGGCATGCAAAGCACGTGGCGCCAAGCGTGCGATGTTGTTGCCGGTATCCGTGCCTTCGCATTGCGATTTGATGAAGCCAGCGGCAGAAAAACTCGCAGCCAAATTGGCTAGCGTGCAAATCAATGCACCGATTGTGCCGGTGCTGCACAATGCCGATGTGGCCGCTTATCAAGATGGTGAGCAAATTCGCGATGCCTTGGTTCGCCAGCTGTATCAGCCGGTACGTTGGGTTGAAACGGTACAAAAAATGGCCGCCGATGGTGTGACCCTCGTTGCGGAATGCGGTCCAGGTAAAGTCTTGGCGGGTTTGAATAAACGAATTTCTGCGGATGTGCAGGGCTTGGCTTTGGTCGATGCAGCAAGCATCGACCAACTGAAAGCGGCCCTGTAATAATATTGTTTTATTGTGGGTATATGCTGCCAGCAATTTACAGCTATGCCTTGGTGAAATATACCTCGATGAAGGAGTGGTGAATGAGTTTGCAAGGTAAAGTAGCATTAGTCACTGGCGCTTCGCGCGGCATTGGTCAGGCGATTGCTTTAGAGTTAGCGGCGCAAGGCGCCACCGTGATTGGTACCGCCACCAGCGATTCTGGCGCAGCGGCGATTACGGGCTACCTACAAGCCGCGGGTGCAACAGGCTCGGGTTTGCGTTTGCAAGTGACCGAAGACGGCGCTTGCGAAGCGATTGTGGCGCAGATTGAAAAAGAATTTGGCCCGATTGCCGTACTGGTCAATAACGCCGGTATCACGCGTGACAACTTGCTGATGCGCATGAAAGACGAAGACTGGGATGCCATCATGGATACCAATCTGAAGCCGGTGTACAAGTTATCCAAAGCCGTGATGCGCAATATGATGAAAGCGCGCTGGGGCCGCATTATCAATATCGCTTCGGTTGTTGGCGCCACGGGCAATGCCGGACAAACCAATTACTCAGCAGCCAAAGCGGCTTTGTTTGGCTTTACCAAATCGCTAGCGAAAGAAATCGGTAGCCGTGGCGTCACCGTTAATGCGGTTGCACCTGGCTTTATCGATACCGATATGACCAAAGGTTTGCCTGATGAGCAAAAAGCGCAATTAGTCGCCAATATCGCGCTGGGCCGTTTGGGTGATCCAAAAGATATCGCCGATGCCGTGGGCTTTTTGGCCTCGGATAAAGCGTCGTACATTACCGGCAACACCATTCATGTGAACGGTGGCATGTTTATGAATTAATCGACCGACAAGCGGCAAAGCCGCATGTTGACTGGATTAGTCTGATTTTCTGTATGGTTTTTTCCGTACATTTTTGTACATTTTGTACAAGAAAACCCTAAAACCTGTTTGCAACGCCGTTTTTTTGGTAGAATGCGAACGTTTTTTTCGAACATTAAGCTAATAAAGGCTTGGGAATATAAATCCATGGAAAACCTAGAACAACGCGTGAAGAAGATCGTTGCTGAACAACTCGGCGTGCCAGAAACTGACGTTAAGATTGATTCATCATTCGTAAACGACCTCGGCGCCGACTCACTCGACACCGTTGAACTCGTTATGGCGCTTGAAGAAGAATTCGAGTGCGAAATCCCTGACGAAGATGCAGAAAAGATCACTACAGTTCAGCAAGCTGTTGACTATGTGTCAGCTCACCTGAGCAAGTAATTCAGTACCACCCGACCTCCGTTACGGCACGTCTGTGTCGTCGCGGGGGTTTTTTCATATTTAGCGCGATGAAATCGTAATCCTTGCCACAAGTTGAGCGGATTTGATTTGATCGACGTGGCCGGTCTGTCCGGTATTTTATAGATGCGGCCGGCTTGCCCGGCCTACAGCGGAGTTTCCCCGTGTCAAAACGCAGAGTAGTTGTCACCGGCTTGGGCCAAGTTTCCCCAGTTGGCAATGATGTTGCCACTGGCTGGGCCAACCTGCTAGCTGGTCAATCCGGCATTGATTTAATCACTCGCTTTGATCCGAGTGATATGGGTTGCCATGTTGCAGGTCAAGTAAAAGGCTTTGATGCCACGCAGTACATCAATCCAAAAGATGCACGCCGCATGGACGATTTCATCCATTACGGTATCGCTGCTGCGATGCAAGCGATCACGGATTCTGGTTTGGATGACGTGGCCGATTTGGATAAAACCCGCGTTGGCGTGAATATCGGTTCAGGTATTGGCGGTTTGCAATTGATTGAGCAAACTAATGCGGCTTATATCGAAGGCGGTACGCGCAAAATTGGTCCTTTCTTTATTCCTGGCTCATTGATCAATATGATCGCTGGTCACGTATCCATCATGAAAGGCTATCAAGGCCCAAGTTATGGCATCGTTTCTGCGTGTACGACTGGTGCGCACAGCATCGGTGATGCCGCGCGGATTATTCAGTACGGTGATGCCGATGTGATGATCGCCGGTGGCGCCGAAGGCACCATCTGCAAAATGGCGATTGGTGGTTTCGGTGCGATGAAAGCCTTGTCGACGCGCAACGACGATCCAAAAACAGCTTCACGCCCGTGGGATAAAGGCCGTGATGGTTTCGTGATGGGCGAGGGCGCGGGTGTCTTGGTGCTCGAAGAGTACGAACACGCGAAAAAACGCGGTGCAACGATTTATGCGGAACTCGCTGGTTTCGGTATGAGCTCGGATGCACATCACATCACCGCACCTAGCGCCGAAGGCCCTGCGCGCGGCGTAGCCAATGCGTTGCGTGATGCCGGTGTGAATCCAGATCAAGTGCAATACGTGAATGCGCACGGCACTTCAACGCCATTGGGCGACGCCAATGAAACCAATGCGCTGAAAATTGCCTTTGGCGATCACGCCAGTAAATTGGTCATCAATTCAACTAAATCACTGACCGGCCACTTATTGGGCGGCGCAGGTGGTGTTGAAGCGATTTACTCGATCTTGGCGCTGCACAATCAAGTGTCGCCACCGACGATCAATCTGCACGATCAAGATTTTGAGTCGGGTTGCGACCTAGATTATTGCGCCAATACCGCTCGTGATATGAAGATCGAAGTTGCGATCTCCAACTCATTCGGCTTTGGCGGCACCAACGGCACGCTGGTATTTAAGAAAATCTAAGTTGAATTGTTCAATTGAGAAAGCCACCTTCGGGTGGCTTTTTTGTGGGTATTACTTTCAATGCATTGATTAGTAATGCTTGGCGCTTTATACCCTAATAAGTTTTCTGACTGTTGTAGTTTTTGGCATTTGCATAATCAACTGGCTGCAAATTGAAGCGCTGCTGATATGATTTGTTTAGGGGCTGAGTTCGGCCAAGAGCGGAAATTCATCCTTCTGCGGTATCGATTTTTCAACGCATTCATTTAATAGGAGAGCTGTACCAATTCTTGCTCCTATGTCAGAAAGCGCGCTTGGTCGCTACATCGCCGCAGCGAAAGCATCTAAACCTTCAATAGAGGGGCGTACTAAAGCACGCCTCTCATCTCAAACGTTACAAGTCCACGAATGGGGAGAGAGTCGTGTATAAGTTATTTTATTA
>CAUPHX010000026.1:0-15353 GCA_963511125.1 uncultured Deefgea sp.
GGCCTCTAATGCGACTTTCGCTTTCTGCGCACCCGTCAAAACTTTACGATTTTTCTCACTCATATCGGCCTACCTTTTCATGGCAGAAACCATCTTAAATTACTGTCTGTTTTGTTGGGTCCACTATATAACCCCTCTTAATAGGCATAACTATTAAGTAGGCCTCACTCATTGAGGCCTAACGCAACAAGTGATGCCATACCAAGTTGATTTTTATTGAACGACGTCAACTTCCACAATTAAAAACCTCAAGCGTTACTAACGCGTTAACCGAGCTATTGATGTCTGTTATCAGAAGGACTGCTGACGCTCATTCGGGCATGAACAAACGCGGTATTACATCCGCAGTTGGCCGACGCCAGCCTGTCGCATAGTTTAAACCCGTCAATCAAAGTGAGCTGCAATCCAAGTTTTGCTGTGGCTAAATTGGTAAGCTGGTTGGCGACGTTCGCTGAGTTTGGGTGGATAAATTGAATAAGATTCTGCAACAAAATAGGATTGAGCGCGACTGGAAGTTCGGCGTAGACAACCACGAGAACAACGCAAAGAACGCTAGCGTAAAAGGGTAAATTGAGTGAAAATTCGTCACTCAATTTACCCAGCGAACTACAATGACCTCCCATCAAGACGACCTTTCTCTGATCAATGAACTGCTAGAAATTTACGATCAGAAGTTTCTTGGATCTTATCTAAATGGCATCTCTCCAGGGGAGTGGTGCAGGGAAACTATCAATCGCTGGGTGAAAGGAAAAGCCTCCCCTAAGCTCAGTTACTACGAGTATGAGTCCTTGCGCTCACTCCTGCCATCACCTCCTGCTCATCATCCAAATAGCGAATTTCGATTCATTGATCTCTTTGCTGGAATCGGTGGCATTAGAAAGGGATTTGAAGAGGCTGGCGGTAAATGTGTCTTCACTAGTGAGTGGAATAAAGAGGCTGTCAGAACATACAAGGCCAATCATTACTCTGCTCCAGATCATGTCTTCAACAAGGATATTCGTGAGGTCACACTCAGTGACCGGGACTATGTAACAGAGGATGAAGTTGTTGCGAATATACGCAAAATGATTCCAGCACATGATGTTCTGCTGGCTGGATTTCCTTGCCAGCCGTTCTCTATTGCTGGGGTTTCAAAGAAAAATTCATTAGGCAGAGAACATGGTTTTGAATGCAAAACGCAAGGAACTCTCTTTTTTGATGTTGCCAAAATTATTGAAGTGATGCGACCAGCTGCTTTTCTGCTGGAAAATGTGAAGAATCTAAAAAGCCACGACAAAGGAAAGACCTTCCGCGTAATCATGGAAACGCTGGATGAGCTTGGATACTGTGTTGCAGACATGGATGCTTGCGGTCCTAAGGACCCGAAGATCATTGATGGGCAGCATTGGGTTCCTCAGCACCGAGAACGGATAGTGCTAGTAGGATTTCGCCGAGATTTGGATATCCATGAGGGATTCTCTCTGGAAAATATTAAAACACTGTATCCAGAACAAAAACCCAAACTTGGCGATATTTTGGATGCGTTGGTAGATGATAAATATATTCTTACCCCTAAGCTGTGGGAGTATTTGTACAACTATTCGATCAAGCATAAAGCCAAGGGAAATGGCTTTGGATATGGTCTTGTAGGCCCCTCGAATGTCACCAGAACCCTCTCAGCAAGGTACTACAAGGACGGCTCGGAAATTCTAATTAATCGAGGATTCGATTCTGAGAAGCCATTCGAGCATCCTGAAAATTTGAAAAATCGCCCTAGGCGATTAACGCCTCGTGAGTGTGCCCGACTTATGGGCTATGACAAGCCGGGTCGTGGTGAATTCAGGATTCCTGTTTCTGATACACAAGCCTACAAACAATTTGGCAATAGTGTTGTTGTGCCAGTGTTTGCTGCGGTGGCCAAATTAATGAAGCCACATATTTTGTCTGCCAAAGCGAAACAAGCAATGTTGCCTGACAGTGAATAAATGACGGACGTTCATACTCCTGAGATTCGCTCGAAAAACATGAGGGCGATACGCTCGACTAATACGAAGCCGGAGTTGCTGATAAGGAAGGGGCTTTTCGCAGCAGTCTTCCGGTTTCGGTTGCATGACAAAGATCTACCCGGAAAACCGACTAAAGTCCCTGGGCAGACGATAAATCGCGGATTTCAACGTGTTCATAGAGTGCATGAACGGCTTTCGTAATATCGTTTACACGCCATTGAGACCGACGTTTGTTCTTTGATGTGTCGGTGCGAACCAGTTTTGGAGCCGGATCAAGGTATATCACGCCGTCATGTATTGCCTTGAGCAAACGTTCTGCTGATGTTTCTTTGCACCAGATCACCTTAGGCTCAAACACTACGCTGTATGCAAACCCGCCTGCAGTTTCGTCCGCGTTTGTGTTGTCAGTTTTGGATGCCGAAATGTAAACAACTTCATTGTGCTTAGCCCCCCAGTTGTTCATCAGCCGGGCAAGCGTCCAGCCAGCTGCAATGTTGCCATCGTCATCAATTAAGACAACTTCAATCCCCTCCATTTTTGGCGTCAGAGGAGTGCATGGGTTATATGGGAAAGGTTTGTTCGAACCATTTTCATCTTGCTCCCAGACCGGTTTACCCGCCTCTCGTGCAATAGCCCTGTATTCTCTGACCTGCAAAGTTAGTCCGCTTTTTTGGCATCGAACACCCGCACGGTGAATACCAGTTACTCGCACCTCATTGCCCCCATCAGATAGGTAGCCATAGGTCGACATGAATCTTTCAAAACTGTCGGCGTACAGACCGAAATCAGGTTCCGGGGTAAACAAAGTAACTTTCACCTGTGTATGGGTTTTAAGCTCAATCCCGTAAATATCACCATCCATTCCCGCATTGGGCTTGATTCCTAGCGCATGTTCCAGCGTATAGCCGCAAACTTGCGTACCTGTGAACGGAAGTGTGTTTCCGTAGGCATCAAGCCGACACCCTTTCAATGGACGTGATGCGATGGCGGCAAGTTGATTAAACAGCTTTTGTGAATAGCCTTGTTCAATTGTCAGTAATTTACAAACTTTGGAGCCTTCAAATGAATTGAGGGCCCTAATTTCGGCTTCAAGCGCACCTGAGACGTCGAGACAGATCAGTGCAATACATGCGCCACTAGGTGCATGCCCCAAAACCAGAAGGCGTTTTCGCTCGGGATATTCTTTTGTAAATCCGACGGAGAGGGACTGTGGCATGGTGTTGTTCACAGTCTGAAACCCACTAAGGCGAGCTTCTGGATACTGTGTGTACACAATCGCTTTCACGTTCTTTGCGCGAATCAAAGAGTCATCAGGCTTGAGCCACTGAAAGTCTGTGAACACAGCTTCAGGAATTGAGCTTCCGGCATTAGAGGCTTGCTTTGTAAGGCTTGTGCTTGAGCCGCGTTCAGACAAAACCAAATCAAACATACTGTGCAATGAAATATAATTGCTGGCGAAGTAAACCTGATTCTTGTCGTTAGCATTGCGTGGCAGAATTTTGAGTATAGCCTTGTCTATGCCGTGCGATCCCAGCTTGCTTGCAAGCTCTTCAACGCAGTTGACTTGGTGCTCGAAATCAAAATTATATGTTGTCATAACGAACCTCTCTGGTGGCCGGGTGATACTTCCACTCTAAGGCCACATCCGATTCAATGTCAACATTTTGCATCGGCAAATTAAGCAAACACCTGTTTATAAAGGATATATATTTTAATGCCGGGTTTGTTACTGGTTAAAAAAAGAGCAATCACTTTTGCAATCTGCTGAACCATGGGTCAAAGTAGCGCACCAAATCTGAAATTTTTGACCGACGATTAAGTCTTTAGAACCCTTGAGGCGGTGGGTACCCTGTACATAATTGAAAGTGGTGTAATAGTTTCGTTATATACCCCATAGCGGACTGCAACACCGTGTCAACATCATTGTTAGGCTAGATAGAAAGGTGGCGGGTAAAATGGGATTCTGGGGATTTTCTGGTGTGTTTTTTTTACTTCATCGGGCATAAGAACGTTCAGGTTGATGCCGTGTAAATCAGTGCATTTGATTTGATATGAAACTCTAATCTTCGGACTTTTAATCCGTTTGTCGCAGGTTCGAATCCCGCACGACCCACACCCAATACCAAGTAAAAAGCCCAGCTGAAAAGTTGGGCTTTTTGCTGTCTGGTCCATTTCTGGTGCATCAAAGACACTGCTTTGATTTCAGCGCAACTCAATCATCTCGAATACTCCACTGACCACAGGCATTTATCAGGCCGACCTAGAGACGGGGCTCAACCCAAAGCAGGATGTATTTGTATGGCGCTGAGCTTGCCAAGCCCAACAATCGCGGTGAACGTTGGGCTGCATTTCGTTTAGCCCAACGTACTCAAGCAAACTATTTTCAAACGATTACACCCCCCGCTCGATCATTACGCGCGAGGTTGGTCGATTTTTCACTCTGCCGAGCATGACGCAACAGTTGTGCACAAAGGCTCACAGGGCGGCAGCGCAAGCTACATCCTGATGTATCCCTAGTAAAAACCTTGCCGTGGCCGTGATGAGTAACGGTGAAAGTGGCCGCTCTGCTGCCAAGCGGGTGCAATTTGCCGAAGCATTCGTCGCAAAAAACATGCCGTCTTCATTGCGCATCAACGCCCAACGGCAAGCGAAAAATAATCCAATCGGCAAAAAAAATGGTCTGCGACGTTCTATTCCTCGACCGATTGAAGCCGATACAAATCGCATTTTTATTCATCAGACTAAGCCAACGCTTGCCTTCGTATTTCGTGCAGCTTATAAACGAACAGCAAAAAAGACGAAGGAATAATATGCATCCCAGCCCCGAACAACGCATGGCCTTGCTGGCCAAAAACCCCAGCTTCACCGAATTGGTCGCGACTTGCCCCGCCGCTTGGGAAAGCGTACGCAATGAACTGGAAGGCATATTTGCGCGGCGCGATCCGGCAGAACTGAAAGCCATCATTGAAAAAGTCCGCATTCGTGCGCCGCACGATGCACGGTTTTTATCGGGAGAACGGGATGGCCGCGCTTACGCTGAGTTCGTCGCGCAGCAAGTGCGGCAACGCTTGATTGAACTCGCTTTGCGCCAATACGCGTTCTCGACCGCAACCGGTGTTGGCGCGGGCAAAGTGCGCTTTAATCTGTGGAATGGCCTCATCATGCAGCGCTTACTATTTGAGCGTGATTTGGTGCGCAAACCCGTATCTATCCGGCGTTTTAAATGGACATGGCCGCTGATTACACAAAAACATTTCTTAATGCCCTTGGTCGAAAAACGCGGGATTTACTGCTTTTATAGCCAGGAATTGATTGCTGCTTTAGCGCAAGTGATCGGCAACCGCGCTTGCCTTGAAATCGCCGCTGGCGACGGCACGCTCAGCCGCTTTTTACGTGGGCAAAATGTCGATATCACTGCCTGCGATGATTTTAGCTGGGGCAAAGTCGTCAACTACCCCGCCGACGTGCAAAAGCTCGACGCCAACACCGCTATCGCGCAGCAACAACCCGAAGTCGTCCTCTGCTGCTGGCCACCCGCTGGCAATCACTTTGAAAAACAAATCTTTCGCCAACGCTGCGTACAAACCTACATCGTCATCGGCAGCCATTCCCGCTTTATCACCGGCAATTGGGGCGATTACGAAGCGCAAACGCTGTTTGATTGGCAAGAACGACGCGACCTGAGCCGCTTGGTGTTGCCACCAGAATTGGGTGCAGGGGTATGGGTGTTTCAGCGGAAGTAGGAAGTCGAGGGTTCGAGCGGAGCGAAGTATTGGATATGCATTGCCAGAATGCATATTGTCGCGAACCTTACCTATCAGTATGATGGCATGTCTAATTTCCCCTCTCTGTGCCATGAAAATCATTTTTGCTGTATTACTTCTAGCTGCACTTTCCGCTTGTAGCTCTTTGCCACCACAAACCGGCGTTGAGTCTGAAGCACTCATTGAGCAACAATTAAGTCATATGCCGCAGGGAGAAGTCGGTCAGAAAGAGGTTTTTCTAGTGGTAGTGGCTGGTTTTGACTCTCCGTCGGTATTTAGTAATGAAATGCGTTTAGCTGCTGAGCAATTAGGAATCGCATTAAATGCTAAAAGTCGAACCTTGCTTTTAAGTAATTCAAATAAAGATCGTGAGACACTGCCACAAGTCACCCCATTTTTGCTCCAGCGAGCGGTGCAAAAACTGGGTAAAAAAATGAATGGCAGCGAAGATATTTTGACGCTGTATCTTGTTTCGCACGGAACGAAGCAAGGATTTGTTTTTAAACCAAACAATGGATATATGGAGATTGCATCACCCTATTCTATTCAGCAGGCATTGAAGGAGGCTGAAACGCCGTGGAATATGGTCTTTGTTTCGGCGTGTTATTCGGGGCTATTTGTCGATGAGCTAAACAACAGCATATCGATGATTATGACCGCAGCCGATGCCGAACATACTTCATTCGGCTGTGATGTCACGGATAAATATACCTATTTTGGTCGTGAGTTACTGACTAATCGTGACTTTAGTGCCAAGGTCGATTGGAATGCAATTTTTCAAGACACGCTACTGAAGATAAAAAAGAAAGAGGCGGATAAATATTTAGAGCATTCGAATCCGCAATTTTGGTTGGGTGATGAGCTAACAGAATACTTAGCGTCTTTACCAAGATAAGTCCAAACCAACGCTCAATAAGCCAGCCATGGAGGGTCGATTGGATTTATCAACCCGCGCGGATTACCGCTCATAATATCGGAATCAAATTGGCGGGTTACGCACTCGGCTAACCCGCCCTGCATTTTTACAATGTATTTAGCTGCAGCCCTTATCTAAAAAAGGCCACGACCAAATACCAGCACTCATTGCAAACTCACGACCAATACCGCGTCTTGTTTATGCCAGCGCATCGGCAACACATAGGCTTTGACTGAGCGCGGAACTTGGATTGCGTCGGCGTTCCCGGTGACGACGACGGGGACTGAGATCATAAAGTCGGCACCAAAATGCGCGCGGGCGTTGCCCGATAGCGTATTGGCGATTTCGCCGACCAAATCGCTCAGATTTTGATCCGACACATCAACTTCACCCACATGCAGTAGCACGTTGCGCAGCAAATCGCGTTGCGCCGTAAAATAGACGCAGCCTTGGCGCACACCAGAAATGCCGATCACGCTGGTAAAGTTAAAAATCGGTAGTGAACTTGGGTCGCCTAGATAAGGTGTGCTGATTTCTGGAGCGCGTCCGGTTTGGCTGGTGAAATATTGGTTCACAATATCAATGAAAACATGCAATTCTTGTTCATCCATTGCTAGGCACTCCCATTAGTTCATCGATCGCCTCGGTGAGTTCCGATTCGGTAAACGGTTTGCAAACAAAGCCTTGCGCGCCTTGCATCAACGCTTGAATCGCGGTGGATTTATCGGCGAGTGCAGAAATCACCAAAATCCGAACTTCAGCATTCAATTTGCGTAGCGCGCGAATACATTCCAAACCGTCCATGAGCGGCATGGTTAAGTCCATCGTGACGATGTCCGGTTTGGTGGCGACAAACAGGCTGATCGCTTCTTCGCCGTTGCAGGCGGTGGCAACGACTTCGATATTATGCTGCGTGAGTGTGCGGTTGATTTTGCTACGGATGATGTTTGAATCATCCACAATCATCAGTTTGATGGTCATGATGTGGCCTCCGTAAGCTGGTTGGCCGTTAGGCTGGTCGTTTTTTCAAGCCGTTTAAGCGGTAGGTGGACGCGGAAATGACAATATTCGCCGCGTGTGGCACCAATCCGAATTCGCCCGCCCATGCGGGCAATCAGATCTTTGACGGTATCAAGACCAATGCCACGACCGGCGTCTTCGTCTGCCGTTTTGCGTGTGGATAGCCCGGATTCAAAAATCAGCATGGTGAGCTGGCGCGGATCCATGGCTTGTGCGGCCGCGGCGGAGAGTCGACCGGAACGAATCGCTGCGGTTCGAATCGCTTCGACATCGATACCACGCCCATCATCACGGAAACTCAGCTCGACCATGCCGTCGCCTTGATCGGAGACATAAATTGACAAATGCCCCATTTCGGCTTTGCCGCGTATTTGTCGATCGGCTGGCGTTTCCACGCCATGGACCAGTGAATTGCGAATAAATTGATTCACCACACTATTGATCGTGTCTCGCAGCTCGGGCGCGATGGTTTCTAGATTCATGCCTTGGTAGCATAGCTCAACCCGTTTCTCGTATTTAGTGGCCAATTGCTGGGTCAAACTCGTCCATTGCCGCACCAGCGGTTGCTCCAATACACTCGCATCACGCGCAGGTTTGGACGGCTCAACAGTCACAAGGCCACGGATTTGACCAATCCGCGCGATCACGTCTTGAATCGAGCCAATTTCGCTGTACAGCGATTTCACCCTGACCGTGACCGGCAATAAATCTTCGCCTTTGCGGTCGGTCTGTTTTTGCAGGCTTTGCAGCAAGGTTTCAAATTCGTGCACCGATTGCGCGGTGACATCCAGTTTTAATGCGGCAGCGTCGCCTTTGAGCCGATGCAAATCACGTAACATCGTTTCAATTTGCACTTGCGGCAGCCCTAATTTGGGGTCGCTGGTGCGCATGTCTTCATTCAGCTGATTGAGTAGCGCAATACTGCGGGTCAAAAATTCCTGCAAGATTTGCGGGTCGGCCTGCAAGATATGCACCATCATGCCCATTTGATCTTGCACACGACGCTCGCTATCGCGCAACTCGCGCTCAAGTTTTACTTGTTTGGTAATGTCATTGGCAGTCACCAGCAAATGCGTCACTTGGTCGCGCTTGAGTACTCGATTAAAACGGATTTGCAAAAATCGCGATTCCATCACGCCATTGGCGCGCATGGCGTTGATTTCGATGCAATCGAGTGGATTGAGACTGGCGACTAATTTTTCTTTCACATCATGCCGCAGCAAGAGCGCAATATATTCTTTCGCCGTGGTAAAAGTTTTTGGCGTCACGAACGGTTTGAGTAATTCCAAAAACTCAGCGCCCGGCTGCACCGCAAAGCCAAGAATCGTCGACAAGGAGTTCGACGTTTGCGAACCCATGCGCAATTGCGCGTCGAGCAAGAACAAACCATCTTGGGTAGTGCGCATAATATCTTCGATTTCGCGCTGCGATTGCTCAACCCGAATCGAATAGCCCAAGCCGACCAGCAGCAACAACACACTCAGCGCACCAACGCCAATCACCACATAATCCATCTGCCGCGCCAGCGCCAACATCGGATCGGCCGATTGATTGTCAATCCCGATAAAGACCGAGCCTTTCACGCCATTTGGAAACGAAACGGGCAGATAGGTCGCCATATGCGGCTTATTGAACAGCGTGATCGGCCCCGCGTATTCGTGGCCGGCTTTGAGCGCCTTAGCGGCATCGGTATCCGGTTTAAGGATCGTGCCTACAGCCCGCGTACCGTCTTCTTTTTTCAGCGTGGTCGCAATGCGGTAGTACTCGCCGTTTTTGAACAAAAACAGCGTCGCCACCGCCTTACCATCATTACTGTAGGCGTCGAGCAATTTAATTTGATTCGCCAATTCAGACTCAACCCATTGCTCGGGTTGCTTATGAATTTCCTTTAAGGAAAATGCCAGCGCATTAGTCTGGCTGACCAACGCCCGTTCGGTCATTTGTGGAATCATCGACAGCTTAATAAACGCCACGATGGCCACCACCACCACCACCGCCGACAAACACGACGCCAGCAATAATTTACTGGCGGTGGAATGAAATTTAATCAGTTTCATACGGGCATTCCCCTTTGAATCGCAGTTAACTCACTCTTTTAGCTTGCCTGCGTTAATCAGCATCCGAATGCGACCCACTCGACCATTTCTGAGCGTTAAACCCAGTCCAAGATGGCTAAAAATATCGGCAACAAAACAACGCTTTCCACAAAAGAAAGTATAAACAAAGAATAGGTCAGCAAAATCAAAACACAAAGTGGAAAATACAATCAATTATGATGAGAATCATATGCATACAGCACAGCCCCTAATAAACCCTAGGTCTACGTGAAGATGGAGTGGGGCTTGAACTGGCTATTGAGCGTTGGTCATGGGGGAAAAGAAGGTAACAAACTACGTAGTGACATAATGCATTACCCATCCATTCAGCAGGATCGGCAAGCTCAATAACTAGATTTAAAGGCAGGCTAGTTAGTAATCAAAACTCACGCGCTCGACCTTAAATCCGCGCTTAGTCAACAATGCGGGTAGGCCGTTTTTACCCACCATGTGCAGGCTACCGACGGCGACAAAGATTGGGGCAGATTGACTATGTAATTTACTAATACTGTCGGCCATAGGCAGATTCCGATCATCCAACAAGCGCCGCAGATCAGCGCGTTGTTTAGGCGTGTTCACACAATCGCACCAATCGGCAAAACTTTCCAAGGTGAATAAATCAGATTTAAGCCACGCATCCAATAATTGAATGGCTGTAGCTTGCCCGCGACCATTTTCTAGCATCGCCAATGCTTCGGCGTATTCTACGGCGCTGACTTTGCCATCGCCAAGCAAAGCGAACATTTGACTTTCGGCAGTTTCAAGTGCAACGATTTTTTTAGCGGTGCTGCTGCCAAGCAATAGACTTTCGGTACCGAAAGCAGATTCAAAGCCGGCTGCGCGCAAATTGAGGATATTCAAATTCGCAAATAACAGCGCTGGGTGAATGGCTTGCACAATCGACTCAGGCAAACAAACTTTATCCAGCTGCGCTTTTACGCGCGACTTGAGCGCAGGAGGCATTTGACCTGCGCCTTGGCTACCGAGTTGCATGATTTTTGCCTGCGTCGCCGCATCTCTTAAATCTAACTCTAAGGCAATTAACTGGCTTTGCTGCAAGGCTTCCCGCACTTTGGGTCCGGGAAAGGCAGCGGATAAACGGTTAATATGAATCGAACCATACAACCATGAAGTACGGCCCTCCTTACTGATTTTCCATAAAA
This sequence comes from uncultured Deefgea sp., assembly GCA_963511125.1. GTDB lineage: Bacteria > Pseudomonadota > Gammaproteobacteria > Burkholderiales > Chitinibacteraceae > Deefgea. Next base: position 10,945 of record CAUPHX010000026.1, read on the forward strand.
AACCATGATCGCTGGCCGATTCTTGTAGCTGTTGAATTTCTGTTGCGCTCGGCACAGCCGGCGCGGGTAAACAGGCTGCGTTGGCAGGCAAACTCAAGCAAAACAACATCCCCCAAAGTAAAGACCAGAATTGAGTGAACCAGCGCATCCAATACACCTTGATTTTTGTTTAAGTAATTAGCTTACATAAAAAACACTTAGTTGAAAATATAACCGCGCATCAGCTTACACACCAACACAAAACTATCTTTGTATACTCAAACAATTCATCGGGCATTATTCGCAAGGCAAGGAGTTAGATCATGAATCCAAAACCACTCGACACCCACGAATTGATCACCATTGAAGCCCAAGCTGGTGAGGTTTTAGCTAAAACATTGCCGCAGAGCCGCCTCTATCAGATGGCGTCACGGCTACAAAATATATTGCGATTAGAACTGATTCGGCGTGGACTTTTTGAACGACAAATTCAAAAACTTCGAGGTACTCATACGCATCGATAAGTGTCATTATGATGATGGGTATACACATCTAGACTATTAAAAATAAAGCTTTAATGCAAATACCCGCCACTACGACCACACGAAGTACGTCACGGGTTTAACTTAAATAATCCACAATCAATACTCAAGCACCTCTGCACGTTACTAATCATCCACACCTCCGAGCCAGACAGAAAAATATATCGCTCACAGACCGCTTATCTACAGAATTATCCACAAAATCTGCTAGAAAGAATCATGCGCTTCTCATGGCGAGGCGTGAGCTTCAGATCAATTTGACGGAGGATTAAATCATGACCAGCAAAACCCCACATGGCGCTACCAGCATTATGTCACGGGTCGACTTTATTCGGCTGGCTTCGACCGAAATGGCGCAAGCCGTGATTTTTTTAACCTATGACACGACGGATGAACGCACCAGCCACTCGCGCAGCAAGCTGCTGCATTACCTCAGCGAAATCGGCATGAGCACTGAGGCAATCGCGATTGAAGCGCATAAATCCATCTTGATGTATGAGTTAGCGAGTGACGCTGTCCGCGCTTGGCAACAAATTAATGACCATACGCATGTGGTCGCAGCGCACGTTTTTTGGCATGGCTTACAAGACGATGCAGTACATAGTGCAATGCTGCAAGCGAGACCCAAAGAAGTTAGCCCCTTAGCTCATTACTAGATGTATTGGCCGCTAGCTTATATTTTATATAACCTAGCGGCCAATACATAGAAACTAGCCAATAAACCCGCCCACATTGCGCTCGCTGGCTTGGGCAAAATAAAACCACTCGTTACCCGGAACCGCACTTGGATTGGGGAACAACACAAAACCATCGCACGGTGCAACTTCAGTCGTACCATCGTGCCGTGTACCAATCAACTCACCCGCTTTAACCCGATCAAAGCTCGCCCATGTCTTTACGAACGCATCTTCCGCATGATGACGATCGATAACGCGACTAATCTTGAGCACTTCCAAATCAGTTTGCACGACCGCTGGCGGTACATCCGCCAAATTCAAGCAAGCAATCGCATTGCGAATACCCTGATACGCCACTTCTGGCGATGATGCATCGTTATGCTGACCACATTCCAAGGTCAATGAATAGCCGCCATGCGCGCGCGTATATTCAGTCGTACCTACGCCATAGCTCGGATCGGTATTGAGCAAATGCGAACGCTCGCACACTGGTGTATAAGCCAAACGATGCTTAACGCCTTCGGCATAAGTACACAACCAACCTTCCACAATCCGGTGTGGTCCTAAACGAACCGCCAAAGCTTCTTCTTGTTTGGCTAAAGCAAATGGCTGTAAATCACCCTCGTTATTTTTTGGCCCCAACATGATGAAGGCTTCACCCGGATTATTAGTCGAATGCAGGTCTAGCAATACATCATGATCAGCCAACAATGGGCACAGCGCATTGGCAATACGGTCTTCAAAATCATGTGGCTCATCAGTCACGCGCAGATTGCGATTCAAGTTGCGATCCCCATTGCGCTGTACTTTTTCATAGGCCAGCGGATTGGTAATCGGCACAAAGGTGATACGCCCACGTAGCAGCTGCAACTCCCCCGAATCCAGCTCAGCCATCACACGGCCAATTGCCTTTGTACCGCAATCTTCATTACCGTGAACGGCTCCTAACACGATGAGGCTAGGTCCTGTATCCAAGGCAGAATATGAAAACGATTTAAGCTGCAATCGTTGGTGTGGCAACACGGTTGTCGACATAAATACCTCAAAATCAAGTTCAATCAATGGTGCGAATTATCAGCTGATTAGTAGCATCTGTACATGTACGATTAAACAAAAATATTGATGCGGCGCTAAATTGAAAAAGCCCCTCGCAAGGGGCTGATCAGACAAGAACAAACGTTTAAGTCTGTGGAAAACGTAAGGCCTGTGGGTAAGGGAAAAAGTCTTCGATAATGCCGTTTTTAATGCGCGTTTTAGTGTCTTGCCAAAACTTGGGGCTTAATAGATCCGCGTGATATTTATTAAATGCGGCTTTGACATCCGCACGCGCCAGCAAAAACCCGCCAAACTCCTCCGGATAAACTTCATTTTTATTACCACTAAACCAAGTTTCGCCACTCATTTCAAATTCGGGCGTTGGTGGTGGTGGAATACGCCGGAAATCACAATCGGTCATGTATTCAATTTCATCATAATCATAGAAAACAACTCGACCCGCACGCGTTACGCCAAAGTTTTTAAATAGCATATCGCCCGGGAAAATATTCGCAATCGCTAACTCTCGTAATGCATTGCCATAATCACGAATCACGGCCTCAACCGCCTCATCACGGCGATGCTCAATAAATAGATTGAGCGGTTTCATGCGACATTCAATATACATATGCCGAAACACCACTGTATCACCATCAATTTCAATGACCGAAGGTGCTAATAATTGCATTTCTGCCAATAACTCAGGATCAAAACGTGCCAAAGGCAAGGCCACATCGGAAAACTCCAACGAATCAGCCATTCGCCCCACCCGATCATGCTGTTTTACCAATAGATATTTAGCCCGAACGGTGGCCCGATCAACCTCTTTTGGTGGCGCAAAAATATCTTTAATGATTTTAAAAACAAAAGGAAATGACGGTAGCGTAAATACAATCATCACCATGCCTTTGGTGCCTGGCGCGCTAACAAAAGGATCGGAAGAATGACGTAAATGATGGAATAACTCTCGATAAAACATCGTTTTACCTTGTTTACCCAAACCCAGCATCGTATACAACTCAGCACGAGATTTACCCGGAATTAAATTATGCAAAAATTGCACATAAGCCGAAGGTACTTCCATATCAACCAAGAAATACGCACGAGATAATGAAAATAGTTGCCGGATATGCACTCCCTCAAACAAAGCGGCATCAATATACAATTCACCCGCGTCATTAAGGTACAACGGAATCGCAAACGGAATTTCTATATCGCCATGTGTGGCTTTACCAATAATGTAGGCGGCTTTATTGCGATAAAAGGGCGAAGCTAGAACTTGAATTTGAGAGTTAAATTCTGGGATAAGTTTTTGGCCTAAATGGCGACGTAAAACCGCTAATATCCTAGCTACATCGCGATCTAAATTGACAAAGGGCAAATTCCACGCAAAATCGATGAAGATTTGCTTTAAAGTCGGTGCCAAACCTAAGTTATTCACATAATAACTTCGATAAGTTGCTTCAGACTCTTCGATGTATTCGGTCGAAACGGCAGGCCGATAAAAAATGAAATCGTTATGAAAATAGGTTCGATGTAAAATACGGCAACACACCGAATTAAAAAATGTTTCGGCCAACTCAATTTGTTTATGCTTTAACAGCAAACCAATATACTGCTGTTTAACCGCAAGCCACGCCTGATCGGATAAGGTCTCAGCGGCAAATTCTTGCTTTAAACGTGTCACATTTTCCAAAACTCGCGCATCATAAAATTCGATTCGATTTCTTACTGCCTCGCGCTGAGCCAGAATGTCGCCAGCTTCAAAATTGGCCTTTGCGGCCAAACTCGCGACCCGAAATAATTCATAGTGATGATTGAAGCCATCAAGCAGTGCCTGTGCAATCGCAGCAGCACATTGGGTGTCATCAGCTGTAACACAAGAAGAAAAAGCATTCATATTGGCACCCGTGAAAGAAAAACTCACTACATTCTAGTCAATAGAATGCCATGCTGCGCCACAGCATTTACAAATTGATATTTCACAAGGGTATCAAGCCAAGCACATTAATAATTAATGCCTACATGGCAATACGTGTGGCATATGTTTCCTACATTCTCGGCGAACAGCAAAAAGCCCGACTCTTTCGAATCGGGCTTTCTGGCATGGGGAGTCTGGCAATGACCTACTTTCACACGGGCAATCCGCACTATCATCGGCGCTGAGGTGTTTCAC
>CAUPHX010000027.1:0-15279 GCA_963511125.1 uncultured Deefgea sp.
CAATGAAATGAATGAGTTTGTTGATGTATTGCCAGCGCAACAGCGGGTGGCCGATGAGCATTGGTATCGCGGAATAGCGGATGCGATTTATCAAAATTTGGATATTTTGCGCACTTACGATTCGGAATACGTCGTCATTTTGGCCGGTGATCACATTTATAAAATGGATTACTCGCGGATGCTAGTCGATCATGTCTTGCTCGGCGCGGAAGTGACCGTGGCGTGTATCGAAGTACCACGCGTTGAAGCCAACGCGTTTGGCGTGATGGCGGTAGATGCCACGCGAAAAATTATCGATTTCGTTGAAAAGCCAGATAATCCACCTGCGATGCCTGGCAACGAGAATGTTTCATTGGCCTCGATGGGCGTCTACATTTTCAATACCAAATACCTAGAGCGTCTGCTTGAAGAAGACATCGTGTTAGATGGCTCAACGCATGACTTTGGTAAAGATTTGATTCCGAAAGCGGTACAGGAAGGCAAAGCCTTCGCGCATCCATTTAGTTTGTCTTGCGTGATGAGCGATCAAAAAGCGGAGCCATATTGGCGCGATGTCGGTACGGTGGATGCGTATTGGGCGGCCAATTTGGATTTAGCCTCGGTGACGCCAGATTTGGATGTATACGATACCAACTGGCCAATTTGGACACTGCAAGAACAATTACCACCGGCTAAGTTCGTGCAAGACCACAATGGTAGCCACGGTATGACGCTCAATTCCTTGGTGTCAGGCGGTTGCATTGTTTCCGGTTCTTTGGTGATTAATTCGGTGCTGTTTTCTCAAGTTCGAATTCATTCTTTCTGCACGATTGACTCCACCGTCGTCTTACCGCAAGTCACCATTGGTCGTGGTTCGCGGATTCGCCGTTGCGTCATTGATCGTGGCTGCGTAATTCCAGAAAACACCATTGTCGGTGAGAACGCGGAAGAGGATGCACGTCGCTTCCACCGCACCGAAACGGGTGTGGTGCTGATTACTAAAGATATGTTGGCCAAACTGTAAAGAAGGGTCGCTAAACTTTGAGGCTTGGTTGGCTCAGTGTTGATGGTTCAAATTAATTTTTACGGGAAGTTCACTATGCGTGTCCTGCATGTTTGCGCGGAAATGTTTCCACTGCTAAAAACGGGCGGTTTGGCGGATGTCTCTGGTGCGCTGCCTTTGGCTTTAGCGCCACAGGGTTGCGACGTTCGGGTGCTGCTACCTGGTTTTCCGTCCATTCTCGCTGGGCTGGCGATTGATGGAGAAGTGGGCCACTTTGAAACGTTCGCGGGTGCGGTGCGTTTATTGTTTGGCAAAACGGTAGATGGCGTAGGCGTCTATGTGATTGATGCGCCGCATCTTTATGATCGCGGTGGCAATCCCTATCAAGACGGTAACCAGCATCCCTATGCCGACAATCACGTGCGCTTTGCTATTTTGGGTTGGGTGGCGGCGCGGATTGCTGAAGGCTGCGACGGTTTCTGGCGACCCAGCGTTGTGCATGCGCATGATTGGCACGCCGGCTTAGCGCCTGCTTATTTGGCTGCGGCGGGTCATCCGGCACGCAGTGTGTTCACGATTCATAATTTGGCGTATCAAGGTGTCTTTTCACCGTCTGACTTTGCCGCCGTTGAATTACCAGCGCATTTCTTTGATGTGAATGGCGTAGAGTTTCACGGCCATTTGTCGTTTATGAAAGCGGGTATTTATTTTGCTGATCGCGTGACAACCGTTTCGCCAACGTATGCAGAAGAAATTACCGGTACTGAGCAAGGTTGCGGTTTGGATGGTTTGTTGCGAGATCGCGGTGGTTCATTGTCGGGCGTACTCAATGGCGTTGATGATGCCATCTGGAATCCGGCGCATGATGCCTTAATTAATGCGAGCTATAGTGCTGAAAAACCAGCCGGTAAAGCAAAGTGTAAAGCAGCATTACAAACCATGATGGGTTTGGAAGTTGCGCCCGACAAACCACTTTTTGCCGTGGTGAGTCGATTAACTGAGCAAAAAGGCTTGCATCTGGTGTTAGCCACTTTGCATGAGATCACTAATCGGGGTGGCCAGTTTGTGCTCTTGGGTAGTGGTGATGCGACGATGGAAGCGGCATTTCGTGTGGCTGCCGCTGAGAATCCAAGCCAGATTGCGGTGAAAATTGGTTACGACGAATCGTTCTCGCATCAAATTATGGCGGGTAGTGATGTGATTATGGTGCCAAGCCGTTTTGAGCCATGCGGTTTAACACAGCTTTATGGCTTGAAATATGGCGCGTTGCCGCTGGTTCGCTCTGTGGGTGGCCTCGCTGACACCGTGGTGGATTGTTCATTAGAAAATCTGCAAGAGGGTATTGCCATCGGTGCAGTGTTTGATGTGTTTTCTACAGAAGAACTCACCCGGGGTATTCGTAGGATGTTTGCGCTGTGGGCGCGCCCCAAAGAATGGAAGGCCGTTCGCCAGCAAGCGATGAATTCGGATTTTGGCTGGCATTCTGCAGCTGCAGAATATTGTGCTTTATATCGCGCCTTGGGTGCATGAATGAAATCTGTGAGGCGTTAGGAGTGAGGGGTGAGGAGCAAAGGCTTTTCACACCTAGCACCTAACTCCTCACCCCTTACAGGAGTTATCCTCAATGAGTTTACCGTTTCAGTATGATTCCGCGCTTCAGCAGGATGCTGAGTCGATGAAAAAAGCCATCGCCAACAAATTAATGTATTCAATTGGTAAAGATCCACGTGTCGCACAGCCAAAAGACTGGATGGAAGCGACATTTCTGGCAGTGCGTGACCAAATGGTTGAGCGCTGGATGGAAACCACCCGCGCGCAATATTCGCAAGATCTAAAGCGCGTTTATTACCTCTCAATGGAATTCTTGATTGGCCGAGCGTTATCGAATGCACTACTCGCCTTGGATATGGAAGACGTGGTGCGTACGGCGCTGGATGACATGGGCGTCGATTATAACGAGCTCGTTGCTATGGAACCCGATGCCGCCTTGGGTAATGGCGGCCTAGGCCGATTGGCCGCGTGTTTCCTCGATTCAATGGCTACTCTGGGCATTCCGGGCATGGGCTACGGGATTCGCTACCAATTTGGGATGTTCAAACAACGTATTATCGAAGGCCGCCAAGTTGAAGTCCCCGATACTTGGTTGGGATCGGTCAATATCGTCGATTTCCCGCGGGATGAAGTGTGCTACCGCGTGCGTTTTGGTGGTCGTTTAGAGCAAGAAGGTAAAAAAGTTCGCTGGTTAGATAGCCAAAATGACGTATTGGCCGTAGCGCACGATATTATCATTCCAGGTTACGCGACTAAATCCACCAATACTTTGCGTCTTTGGACTGCCCGTTCAACACGTGAAATTAATCTAACCAAATTCAATCAAGGTGATTATTTCTCGGCAGTCGAAGAGAAAAATCTATCTGAAAACGTATCGCGTGTGTTGTATCCCGATGATTCTACGTATGTTGGTAAAGAACTGCGTTTACGCCAAGAGTACTTCTTTGTTGCCGCCAGCTTGCAAGACATTATTCATCGCTATTTAAGCACGCATGACAATTTGGATCGCTTGGAAGACAAAGTCGCGATTCACTTGAACGACACGCATCCGGTGCTAGCGATTCCTGAGTTGATGCGTATTTTGCTCGATGATTACAATTACGAATGGGCTGAAGCTTGGGCGACGACGAGCAAGGTGTTTAGTTATACCAATCATACCTTGATGTCCGAAGCGTTAGAAACTTGGCCTGTGGATATGCTGGGTCGTTTGCTGCCACGCCATTTGAAAATCATTTTTGATATTAATGATGCCTTTATGCAAGAAGTCGCCTTGGCAGTGCCGAATGATGCTGACTTTTTACGTCGGGTATCACTCATTGAAGAGCATGGCGATCGCAAAGTGCGGATGGCGTATTTGGCGGTGGTCGCTAGCCATACGATTAATGGCGTGTCGGCACTGCATTCTGACTTGATGGTTGAATCGATTTTTGCTGACTTTGCGCGTCTGTATCCAGAGCGTTTTACTAATGTGACGAATGGTGTGACGCCGCGCCGTTGGTTGGCGTTGGCCAATCCACCTTTGTCGAGCTTGATTGATGGCGCGATTGGTCAAACTTGGCGTGCTAATTTGGATGAGTTGGCGGAGCTTAAAGCCCACGCCGATTTTCCTCAATTTGTGGAATCCTTCCGTGCAGCCAAACTGGCGAATAAAAAACGCCTCGCGACCTATGTGGCGCATACCTTGGGCGGCGTGATTAACCCAAATGCGTTATTTGATGTTCAAGTGAAGCGGATTCATGAATACAAACGGCAGTTACTGAATGTGCTGCATGTGATTACCCGTTACAACCAGATTTTGGCGAATCCAGATAAGAACTGGCAGCCACGCGTGGTGATTTTTGCGGGTAAAGCGGCCTCGGCTTATCACATGGCGAAGTTGGTGATTCAACTCATTAACGATGTTGGTATAAAAATTAATAATGATCACCGCATCGGTGACAAGCTCAAAGTGGTGTTTTTACCGAACTACAGCGTGAGCTTGGCGGAAATCATTATTCCAGCTGCTGATTTGTCGGAGCAAATTTCAACCGCAGGAACCGAGGCATCGGGAACCGGCAATATGAAATTTGCCCTCAATGGTGCGTTAACGATAGGTACGCTCGATGGCGCGAACGTTGAAATGCTGGAGGCGGTTGGCGCGGACAATATGTTTATCTTTGGTAACACCACCGAAGAAGTCGGCGCTTTGCGCGCCAATGGCTACAACCCACGTGCGCTGTATGAAGGCAATAAAGATTTGCGCGATACGCTCAATATGCTGGCATCAGGGTTCTTTAGCCCAACTGAGCCTGAACGCTACCGCGTGATTTTTGATGTGTTGGTGAACTGGGGCGATCATTATCAGCTACTGGCTGACTTTGAATCCTACGTAGCAACACAAGAAAAAGTCGATGCTTTGTATGCCAAGCCGGATGCGTGGGCGAAAAAAGCCATTTACAACGTCGCTGGCATGGGGCATTTCTCGTCGGATCGCACCATAAAAGAATATGCTGAGCGCATTTGGTTTACCGAACCGGTCAAACTGTAGGCCTTAAATCAAATTCTACGCTGCGCAAACAAGTTAAACTAGGCGATCTTCGGATCGCCTTTTTTTATGGAAACAATGATGTCTAAGTCAGTGGATCAGCATTTAATAGAAGAAAAAATTAGCAGCCAGCCGCTATTTAAAGGCAAATTGCTCAATGCCTTTTGCGACACGGTACGTTTGCCCGATGGTTCAGAGGCCACAAGGGAGTACATCAAGCATCCTGGCGCGGTGATGATTATTCCGCAATTGCCAGATGGCCGTTTATTGCTGGAGCGGCAATTTCGTTACCCACTGGATCGAGTTTTTATTGAGTTTCCTGCCGGAAAGCTTGAAATCGGCGAAGATCCTTTATTATGCGCGCAGCGTGAATTATTGGAAGAAACCGGCTTCAGCGCAGCATCGTGGGAATACTTGGGCGTCATTCACCCCATCATCAGCTATACCGATGAAGAAATTAAACTGTATTTGGCGCGCGATTTAACCGCTGGTGAAAAGCAGTTGGATGAAGGTGAGTTTTTAGAAAGCATCACGATGAGCATGACTGAGTTGGTCGCTGGCGTTTTGGATGGCTCAATTACCGATGCAAAAACAGTGAGTGGTATTTTTTGGGCGCAGCAGAAAGGTTTGCTTTGATGGGTATTGCCATCTAGCTTTTATTAAATAAAAGCTAGATGGCAATACATGCATATTATTCGTCTTCTGCTTCGCAGAGCAGCGCAGCTTGCACGACATGACGATTTAGATGTGGTGCAAAGAGTTCGATAAAGTCATAGCCATAGCCGCGTAAATAGGCGTCTTTGCGGATGCCGATGCGGGTGGTCGATGATTCAAACAAATGGCTGGCATCAATCGCGGTGAGTAGGGTATCTCGCTCTGGCTCAAATGCCATCGAGGCTAATATACCAATACCCAAACCTAAGCCAACATAGGTTTTGATCACGTCTGAATCGATAGCGGTCAGGACCACATTGGGGTTGAGATTTTTAGCTTCAAAGGCGCGGTTAATTTTTGAGCGTCCGGCAAAAGCAAAATCATAAGTAATGAGAGGCCACGCCGCAATGTCTTCTAAGCTGATTTCACGCTGCAATTGAGTCAAAGGATGACCTTTCGGTACGACCACGCTGCGATTCCAGTTGTAGCAATCAAGCATGGCCAGTTCGGGGTAGTGATCAATCCCTTCAGTGGCAATCGCAATATCCGCACTGCCATCGACGACCATTTCGGAGATTTGGGTTGGGCTGCCTTGCTTAATCGATAAGCGAACTTTGGGATAGCGCTGTAAAAAGGTTTGGATGGTTTTGGGTAGCGCGTAGCGGGCTTGGGTGTGCGTGGTGGCAATGGTTAGGCTGCCGCCTTCGACATTGACAAATTCTTCGCCGATGCGTTTCAGATTCTGTGATTGCATTAAAATTCGCTCGGCAATCCGAAGAATTTCGCGCCCCGGTGCGGTGATGTCAACGACGCGCTTGCCATTTCGAATGAAAATCTGCACGCCCAATTCGTCTTCGAGTAAACGAATTTGCTTGGAAATACCTGGCTGCGAGGTATGAAGTTTTTCGGCCGCTTCCGACACATTTAGCCCTTGCTTGGCGACTTCAACCAAATAGCGTAGTTGTTGGAGTTTCATCGTTTGAACCTCGCTGAGAATTATTGGTTCTAAAATCGTAACATATTTGTCTAAGACGTTATAAGTAAAATTGTTATGATGCGAAGCTGAATATATATAACCGTTCATCAACGGCGAATGAGGACTAATTATGGATTTGGGAATGCTTGAAGTCGGGATGATTGGTTTTGTCGTTGCGGGTTTGGTGGTTGGCTTTATTGTTGGAATGACCGGTGTTGGCGGCGGGTCTTTGATGACCCCTATTTTGCTTTGGTTCGGCATTCCGCCTGCGGCGGCGGTCGGAACCGATTTATTGTATGCCGCGATTACCAAAGCGGGCGGCGTTTATGTTCACCAAAAAAATAAAAACATCGATTGGAGCATCACTGGCTGGCTTGCCTTAGGGAGCGTACCGGCTGCGGCGCTGACTTTGTTGGTACTGCATAATTTGCATGCAGATACCACAGCAATGAATAATGTGATTAAGCACGGACTTGGTTTTGCACTTATTTTTACCGCATTCGCAATTGTCTTTAAACAGCAAATTATCGCTTTTGCCCAAAAGCATGCCGGTGGCAAGTTTAAAATGAGTGCGACTCGATTAAATGCATTAACGGTGATTACCGGCGTTTTTTTGGGGGCGATTGTCACGCTGACCTCAATTGGTGCTGGTGCATTAGGTACTGTTGCTCTGTTTCTCCTTTACCCGCTATTGGCCACTAAACGCTTAGTCGGTACTGAAATTGCCCACGCGGTGCCATTGACAGTAGTGGCTGGTTTAGGTCATGCCAGCATGGGAAATATAGATTGGAGCTTGTTAGGCTATTTATTGCTGGGGTCTTTGCCTGGGATTTATTTGGGTAGCCATTTGACGGGCCGGATTTCAGATCAAGTTTTGCGCCCTTGCTTAGCGACGATGTTGGTGTTTATTGGTTATAAATTAGTATTCTAATCGGGGATTAACATGGATTTTGCACAAAAACTTTCAGAAACAGTCGCCTTATTAGAGCGAATTGCGTTGGAGTATAGTCCTGCTGTATTTGCCAATTCATTTGGCGCGGAAGACATGGTGATTACTCATTTGCTCGCCAAACATCAAGTTGCAGTGAAAGTATTTAGTTTGGACACTGGCCGTCTTCCGGCTGAAACCTACACATTGATGCAAGAAGTTGCGGTGGCGTATCCAACACATCCGATTCAGGTCTTTTTTCCGAATACGGCGGCCGTTGAGGCGTATGTGAATGATAAAGGCATCAATGCATTTTATGATTCGGTTGAATTACGTAAATCATGCTGCCATATTCGCAAAATTGAGCCATTGCAACGCGCTTTAGCGGGTAAAAAAGCATGGATTACTGGTTTGCGCCGCGAGCAGTCACCAACGCGAACCGATTTAGGTTATCAAGAGTTTGATGCGGGCAATGGCCTCGAAAAATTTAATCCATTGATTGAATGGACGGAAAAAGAAGTTTGGGCTTATATACGTGAGAACAATATTCCGTACAATAAATTGCATGATCAGCGTGTCCCATCGATTGGCTGCGCACCCTGTACGCGGCCGATTTCGATGGGCGAAGATGTCCGTGCTGGGCGCTGGTGGTGGGAAAACCCAGAGAATAAAGAGTGTGGTTTGCATGTTAAAAGTGCACCAGTTAGCTTTTTGAAATAATTAAGTGTTGCTTGAAAACAAACGCTCGATAAATCGGGCGTTTTTTATTGGCTACTCAATTGACAATTGAAGTGTGGCTGACTAAATTGGTACTTTTATTGCGTTGATACTTTACGCTGTGTGTTGGGCTTAAGGCTTGGTTTTGTTGGTTTAAGCACTTACTACAAATAATATCATCTCCAAAGTGGTCTTTAAGTTCCACTTTGAATTGGGTCAATAGGCGATATCTTCACAAGAAGGAAAATAAAAATGAGTCATGTTCAGTATTTAATTGGTGTGGATGGCGGTGGCACGGGAACACGTATTTGTATCGCAGGACTGGATGGTGTGGAAAAGCTACGTGCTGAGGCGGGTCCTTCGGCTTTAGGTCAGGGGATCGATAAAGCGTGGACTAATATTTCTCAGGCGATTAATGACGGATTCAAAGCTTTGGGCATCGATGAGCCAGATTTTAGCCAGTGCGCAGTCGGGTTTGGTTTATCTGGCGTGACTGTTAAATCATGGGCTGACGAGTTTACGGCTAAAAATCCAGGCTTTGCCAAAATTGTCGTTGAGACGGATGGATATTCAACTTTGTTGGGGGCGCATAACGGCCAACATGGCGGCATTATCGCGATTGGTACAGGTTCAATTGGTGAGGCTTGGCTTACTGACGGGACTCGACTCGAAGTGGGTGGCTGGGGTTTTCCTACTTCGGATGAAGGATCGGGTGCGTATCTCGGCTTAAAAGCGATCAATCATGTACAGCGTATTATGGACGGTCGTCGCCCAGTAACACCATTTGGTGAAAAACTGCTTTCAATCACGGGCGATACTCGTGAGAAAGTATTCGAGTGGATGGGCAAAATGAAGCAAAGTGAGTGCGCTACATTGTCGCCTGCGGTGGTTCAGTTCGGTGAAACCGATGAGTATGCGAAAGCATTTTTGCTGGACGCGGGCCGTGAAATTGAAAATATTGGTCTAGCACTGCGCGCCTCAGCACCTGATTTGCCAATTGCAATCTGTGGTGGTGGATTGTCTGAAGCATTACGCCCATACATGCCAGCAGAATTCTTGGCGAGTACGACACGCGCCCAGAAAGACTCTTGCGCAGGTGCATTAATTTTGATTGCACGTGAGTTCAATTAATTAGTTAAAGTTGTTGAGGAGTAGGGGATGCAAAACCAAAACAAGCTTTTAGTGCTCAAACCAGATAATGACAGTGCTACACCGTTGTATTTGCAATTTGGACATAAGCTTGCCGCTGCAATTCATGCTGGATTTTGGAAAGCGGATGATCCCCTGCCATCCGAGCGCATGTTTTGTGATGTACTCGGTATTTCACGAGTCACGGCGCGTAAGGCTTTGGATTTGTTATTTGAGCAAGGTTTGATTTTACGTCGGCAAGGGTCTGGAACTTATATCACGCCAAAGCTTGAGCAGCCTTTGACGCGTTTGACCAATCTATCTGAAATGCTAAAGCAGCGTGGTTTTCGCCCCTCATCGAAATGGTTAAAGCGAGAAATCGTTTTGGCAGGGTCAGAAGAATTGCTGCGCTTGAATCTAACGCCAAATAGCCGTGTCGCTCACTTAGAGCGATTGCGCTTGGCCAATGATGTGGTGATGGCGGTAGAACATACGTCTTTGCCATACAACTATGTACCTGAACCCGAGTTAATTGGTGAGTCGCTGTATGATTTTATGCGCGAGGCCAATATCAGTGTCGTGAGGGCGATACAGAATATTGGCGCAATCAATGCATCTGAAGAACTCGCTAAACTCACAGGGGTAGAGACTGGGGCAGCGATGTTGCATTTGACACGCGTCGGGTATTTGGACGACGGTTCGGCGATAGAGTTGACCCACTCTTGGTTCAGAAGTGACTATTATGATTTTGTCGTAGAACTTTATAGATAGTGATTGCCTTGTTAGCAATAAAAATGGCGTGAGACAGAGGTCTACACGCCATTTTTATTGCGAGTGTTGCAGGTATGATACAAAAAAATACAAAACAAATATCAGTTTTACTGTTTAAATTTTGTGCAGATAGGCGTGATTTCAATGTGATTTGATGGTCACCTCAACTCAATGTGAGTGTATTTTTTTGTTTTCAATTGTGTGTGCTTGACGTGATTTCCTACATTTTACTTTGTGAAGATCGAGTTATTTCCTTGTTTTATATTGATAATTTTGAGTTTGTGTTTTTTGTTGTGTAGTTTTTGAAATACATAAGGGGTATTGCCTACATAATTCTATGTATGTGGGGCTGCGTATGAGATTGATTCGTTATGCGCATACCCTAATTAGCTGCCGTGAGTCAGCTCTGTGAGCTAAGTAACACAGTTCACGCTAATCACGATTTACGGTAATCTAGCCTCCGTAGTGTCAGACAGCGGCTTACATGATGTAGGCCATGATGATGTTGAGTGATTTGTAGTCACTAGTTAACTGAGTCAGTTAAGTTCTGTTTAGGTGGCATATGGCCCCAAAAATGGGGACTGTTACTTTTACGTAGTGATACACCCAATATTAGTTGACGCTGAAATTTGTTGTGCCTTAAAGTAGTTTTGCAGTTTTTGACTTGCGCCTTTTTTCTGCATCCTTTGTGTTGCTAGACTTAATTGATAAATTTTAGGAGTTGTTATGAACTTTAAACGTTCCGTTCTTGTTGGTGCAGCACTATTCGCTGCTTCTGTTGTAACAGCTCAAGCTGCTACTAAAGTTGAGTTTTGGTCTCACTCTCTAGCTCCAACTTACGATGCATACCACAAAGAAGTTGTTGCTAAATTCAACAGCACAAACAAAGGCATCGAACTAGTCCACAAAGATTTGGGCTGGGGCGCAATGAAGCCAGCAATCGTAGCTGCTGTTGCTGAAGGTAACGTACCAGGCTTGGCATTGGTTCCGACTAACTGGATGAATGAAATGGCTGGCAAGTTGTTGACTCCAGTTGACGGCATCATCAACAAAGCTCAATTTACTGGTGCTGCGTTGGCTAATGCAACTGTTGATGGCAAAGTTTACGGTTTCCCTTCATACCAAGTAACTGCTGTTATGGTTTTCAACAAAGACATGTTGGCTAAAGCTGGTGTTAAACCAGAATTCAAGTCTTTGGATGACGTATTCGCAGCTTCTAAAAAAATTAAAGAAACAACTGGTAAACCAGGTTGGGCTTCTAAACTTCAAGACGGCTTCACTGGCTGGTTCATGTTTGAAGGTTTGCCATTGATGGCAAACGGCAAAGCAGCATTCAACAGCCCAAAACACGTAGCTTTGGTACAAAAATTTGCTGATGCATACAAAGAAGGCACGATCGTTAAAGACGTTAACCTTGACTTTGACAAACAAATCGCTGGTTTCGCTAACAACAGCTTTGCAATGTTCGGTGAAGGCGGCCATGCAGTTAAGAAAATTAAAGATGCAAACCCAGCAGCTTACAAAGCAGCTGACGTAACAACTTTCCCGTTGGGTGATAGCGGAAAATTGGCATTTGGCGGTTGGACTACTATGTACGTAGTTCCAAAAGGTCAAAAAGATCTTAAGTCTGTTGGTGTTGTTGGTAACTTCATCACTGGTGAATGGGCTCAAGAGCAATTCTCTAAAGCTTCTTACACATTTGCTTCAACTAAATTGGCAAATGCAGCAGCTTCTAAAGATCCTGCTATGAATGACATGACTGATCCAGCTAAGAAAGCATTCAAAATGGGCGGCATGGTAATCGATAAAACTCGTCACTTCATGATCAAAGATTTGCCAGCTGGTGCTGACGAAGCAGCTTTGGAAAAAATTATGAACGACAAGATCGACGCAGCTATTCAAGGTCGTATCCCAGTTAAGCAAGCTTTGGATGAAGCAGTTGCAGCTTGGAACAAAGCATTCGCTAAATAATAGTTAGTGAATTAAAAATATGGCGGTAAATGCTTAATGCATTGCCGCCATTTTTTTTGTGCGCCGCAATAAATTGGCATTCTATTTATGTTTGATTTGCTTACTTCAATTTGATTTGTACTTTCTTTCGTGTGGCAATTAGGTGCTGCTGTTTGATTGCGTACTGTATTATTGCCGTAATTATTTTTTACTGGTGCTGTAACCGAATATTTTGCAAAATGCAATACTAAAAACACAATGCAAATGTGCATAAATGGCATTGCTTAAGTTATAATCTCGATATTATAAATCACTTGGGTTTGGTTAATATCAAGTCACAATTATAGTGGTCTGAGTTATTATCTACCTTGTCTGTAACGCACTGAAGAGTCGAAACGTGAAAAACTCCAATCTGTTAGCCTACTTCTTCTTGGCACCTGCCTTGATTTTGATGGGTATTTTTGTTTTTTGGCCTGTGGGTTTTAACACCTATTTGGCTTTTCATGACTATGAGATTGCAGGGGGAGCAACAACTTGGAATAGCTTTGCTAACTTTAAGCACATCTGGGAAGACGAACTATTTCATCAAGCAGTAAAAAATTCTTTATTTTTCTTATTGGTTGTACCTCCGATTCAATTGTTCTCACTACTAATTGCAAAGTTAGTAAACAATAAATTACCCGGAATGACATTCTTTCGCGCAATTTACTATATTCCTGTAATTACTGCGATTTCTATTGCGGGTGTAGTTTGGTCTTTTGTGCTGAATTACACAGGCATGCTGAATGCGATTTTGTCTTCAATTGGTCATTTGTTCTGGTTGCCTGAAACTGAACAGCTGCAAATTCAATGGTTAGGTGAACCAGAAATCGCAATGTATTCGATTATGTTGTTTACCTTCTGGAAGGGTCTTGGCTACTACATGGTGCTTTACCTCGCTGGTTTGCAAGGCATACCAAGTGAAGTTGAAGAGGCTGCGATTTTGGATGGTGCTAATGCTTGGGATCGATTCTGGAAGATTACAGTGCCAATGATGAAACCAACAATTTTGCTGTGTACGATGCTTTCAACCATCGGTGCACTCAAAGTGTTCCAAGAAGTTGTGGTATTAACATCGGGCAAGGCTGAAACCTATACCGCACTGTTTTATGTTTATGATCAGGCGTTTAAAAACTTCAACTTCGGTGTTTCTGCTGCTGCTGGCTTGGTTGTTACATTCTTTTGTGTATTGCTGGCCGCTATTCAATTCCGCTTCTTTGGCGAAAAACAATAAGAACATAGAGGAGAATTGTTATGTTTAAAAGTAAAGTAGTTCGCAAAGCATTAGGTACATCTGCGCATTACAGTGGCTTAATCTTATTTGCATTTTTCACCGTATTTCCTTTGTTATGGGCGCTTTCATTTGCGCTTTCACAAGATGGTTCAACGGCCTATAAGTTTCCGCAAGGCTTTATGCCAACGTCGGATGATGGCACTGGGAACTATACATTTGGCATGACGCTGATGTGGTTCGAGCGTGTCTTTACTGAAATCCCATTTGGAAAATACTTTTTTAATTCAGTTGTGATTTCTGGCCTTTCGGTGATTTTTACTGCAATTATTTCATTATTGGCCGCATATCCATTATCACGAATGAAATTTTTTGGTCGCAACATCATATTTGTTGCCATTATTGGCACTTTAATGTTGCCGGGCGAAGCTGCTTTTGTGACGAACTTCATCACCGTTTCTAATTTCGGTCATTGGCTGAATGATTTCCAAGCGTTGCTTGGTAGCCCTGATGCAACATGGAAACGCTTCGTTGGTATCAATAGCTACTTTGCTGTAATTGCGCCTGGTGTGGCTGCTGCGTTTGGTATCTTCTTGATGAAGCAAGCATTTGAAGCGGTACCGCAAGATTTGATTGACGCGGCACGTGTTGACGGTGCAACAGAGATGCAAATTTTATGGCGTGTGATGTTGCCTGTAACTGTACCTTCGCTTGCTGCCTTGAGTATTTTTACCTTGGTGAACTCATGGAATGACTTCATTTGGCCATCAATTATTATGCGTTCGAAAGAAATGCAGCCATTGGCAGTTGGTGTATTTAATGATTTGACTGGCCCATTGGCTGGTTCGCAAAATACGCTGATGGCAGCCATTGTATTGACTGTAATCCCTGTATTGATTTTCTTCGCCTTCACGCAGCGCTACTTTATCTCTGGTATGGATGGCGCAGTTAAATAAGACGCATTGGCGGCTTTAAATATACCCAATTCAGAATTTAAGGAACTCAAAATGGCTAGCATTACACTTAAAAATATTAAGAAAAACTACACCAAAGATGTTTGCGTGATCAAAGGCGTGGACTTAGAAATCAAAGATGGTGAGTTCGTTGTCTTTGTCGGCCCATCAGGCTGCGGTAAATCAACGCTGATGCGCATGATTGCAGGTTTGGAAGACATTACTGCTGGTGAGCTATACATCGGCGATACACTGGCGAATGATGTGCATGCATCAAAACGCGGTATCGCGATGGTGTTCCAATCGTATGCGCTATACCCGCACATGAGCGTGTATGACAATATGGCCTTTGCACTCAAACTAGCTGGAACGCCAAAAACGGACATCGATCAACGTGTTAAAAAAGCCGCTGAAATCTTGCAAATGACGCATTTGCTTGAGCGTAAGCCAAAAGCTTTGTCGGGTGGTCAGCGTCAACGTGTGGCGATTGGTCGTGCGATTGTGCGTAATCCAAAAGTATTCTTGTTGGATGAGCCGTTGTCTAACTTGGATGCCTCTTTGCGCTTGAATATGCGTGTTGAGTTGTCTAAGTTGCACCAAGAGCTAAAAACCACCATGCTTTATGTAACGCACGACCAAGTTGAAGCGATGACTTTGGCTGATCGTATCGTTGTGTTTAATGCAGGTGTCATCCAGCAGGTAGGTAGCCCGTTAGAAATGTACGAAAATCCATCGAACTTGTTCGTGGCTAGTTTCTTGGGTTCACCAAAAATGAACTTGTTTGAATCACAATTAGTGACTGTTGAGCAAGGCGCTGCCGTAGTTCGCTTACCTAAGGGTATTACTGCACGTGCAAACGTTCAGCCTGGTAATGC
>CAUPHX010000028.1:0-15066 GCA_963511125.1 uncultured Deefgea sp.
CCAATCATTTCCATGGTGATCACCTTTTATCCTCTGCCTAAGAATTAAGCAGAGCAAGTAGAACACCTGGGTCAATTTTGGATCGGCATAACTAGCTGTAGTGGGTCAATTTTCGGTCGGCGACAACAAGTGTTCACCACTTGTAGCAATGCGCGCTCGATTTCCGTGCATAAAGCAATGGGATCGTAAGGTGGAATAAAGTGCGGCGCCTGCCGTTCGCACTGCGCACGGATACTTTCAGAATTGCACAACGCGTTGAGGCTGCGCACCAATGTGCGAGGCTGAAGCTTTCGCGCAGGAAGGACCTTGCCGACACCGAGTGCCGCAATACGTGCCCCGTTATCAAACTGATCCCAAGCAAACGGCGTAATCAACTGCGGCGTGCCAGCGCGCAGTGCTTCGGCGGTGGTACCGATGCCGCCATGATGAATGATCGCGGCTGCGCGTGGCAGTAGCGCGGCCAGTGGTACATACGCTTGCCAGAGGATTGAGTCGGGCAATTGTGCGGCAATTTGCGTTCGATCTTTAGTCAGAAAAATCGCCTGTCGGCCTAGGCGATGGCAAGCCGCCTGCGCCACAGCAAAAAACTGTTTGGCGTGAAAATTGGCGGTGCCGGCAGTAAATACCAGTGGTTTTTCGCCGTTGGCGAGAAAGTCCGTTAATTCGGCGGATAGTTCTGCGTGTGTGCTGGCTTCAAATACAGGGAAGTCGCCCATCAAGAGCGGGCTAGGCCAATCGGGCGCTGCTGCTGCAAACCAAGCTGGAAAGAGGCTGACTGATAGATCAGGCGTCTCAGCGATGTGCGTTAGCAATGAACTCACTGGCGGCAAGCCCAACGGTTCGCGTACTGCATTGATTTGGCTGACTGCGACGGGGTCAATCCAGCCTTTTTCGACAAACTGCCAATATGCTCGCCGCCAACTCATTGGTGCCCAAGATGGTACCGATACAGGGCCAATCGTCAGTGGGTCGTGGCAGGTTTTTAGATTCGACGGTGCCAGATAGACCGCTACGATCGCTTCAATATGGCCTTGCTCGCGGGCGATGGCGGCTGCTGGCACTGCAAATGGGTGCGCGATGATCACTTTGCGTTCTACTGAATCCAGTGCTCGAATTGCGACGTCTATTTGCTTGAGCCCAGTGCTGTAATTGCCAAGCAGCGCAGCGAAGCATTTTTTGGGATCCCAAATATCCGGATTGGCCAGAATACGCCGGTATTCTTCATCGCTACCTAAGCCGATAAATGGCAGTCCAGCCCCTTGTACCAGCGCCGCATGGTAGTTCGGTGCAATAAAGGTGACCGTTCTACCCAAGGCTTGCAATGCTTGGGCAAGCGACATAAAGGGATGAATATCGCCAGTTGAACCGGCGCTGATGACGAGATAGTGAGTTGAGTCAGACATGGCGTTCTTAAATTCGGGCTAGCTGCGGAATGAGTTGCTGCTGATTCGCCGTGTTGACGCCCCATAAACCCAGTATCCCCACGGGCAGCAATAAGACCCACTGCGGCAGTTGTAATAGCATGTGCGGCCCCGCATACAACAAATCGATGAGGATAAAAACGCCACCGAAACTGAGCCACAAGTACGAGATCAGCGTCACCTTCGCCAGCGATGTGGGGTTTGGATTTCTTAAGGCGAGTCCGAGTGAAATGGCCGTCAAAGTCAACGCGGCAGTCACCATGTGCCAGCATGCCAATAACATCAGGCCTACTTCTTGCGGCATATTCGATTGCAATAAAGGGCCTTCAATTTCTGGCGTGCCACCGAAGGCGTGCAAGATGGCAGTGAAAGTAGCAATGAGTGTTGCAACGAGCAATGGGCGGTTCATTGATGGCTCCAGATGGTGAGTGAAATTGAATGAGGGTTGATTAAAGCGTTTTTCAACAGACTTTATTGCAGCGCAGTCCAAAATGCAGTGCATCGCTGCGCGCTTGCTTGCGGCGCTTCGACCATAGCCACGTGCCCGATGTCGTCAAGGATGACTTTTTCGCTGTTTTGGATTTGTTCGTGCAGCAAATCAGCATCATCCACATGCACGATGCGATCGAGCTTGCCCCAGATAATCAAAGTGGGCAGTAGCAGCGTCGGCAAGATGGCCGTTTGGTCTAAATCGATGAGCACGTCATTGAACACTTTGCTTTCGACGGCGCGGCGGCTGATTTTGTCGGCGGCGAGAAGTTTTAAAAAGAAGTTCGGAATATACGGCGGCTTGTTCATGCCGTAGCGAACTAGCCGTTTGTAATCGGCCACGCTGTCAATCGCCATCATCGGATGAATGCCAGTGCGCGCGATCTCAAGGCGCATTTCACTCGGTGTACGCTCAACACCACCCGCATCAATCAAAATCAGTGATTGAACTAAATCCGGATGTATATTCGTGTAGGCTATAGCTACTGTAGCCCCCATCGAATTACCCACTAGATGTATTTTAGTGACATGCAATTGAGTCAGTAATTCATGCAAATATTGGGTTTGCTCTGCAATGCTGTAGCCGAGCGCGAGGCTTTGCACGCTGTCGCCATGCCCGGGTAAATCAGGAACAATCACGCGGTCGGCCGCTGATAAATGTTTGGCAAAACGGCACCAGCTATTTTTGTCTGCGCCTGCGCCGTGTAGTAAAACCAGCGTTCGGCCGTTTCCCGAACCGGTTTTCTCAAAATAGGCCACTACGCCAAAGCTGAGCCGAATCTGTTTACGGCATAAACCCGCCGCCCTTGCTTCGGCATCAAGGGCTTTTTGCAGTAATGCTTGTTTAAATGCCAACCATTTTTTACCCCATGCAGCAGCCACAATTATTCTCCCTGTGTCGATGTGCGGCTGGCCGCACCCTGAAAAAACGCCTGCAGCATTTCGGCGTATAGCTCTGCCAGTACGGCATTGGGTTCACGCAACCAGCGCAGCATCGTTGCAAGGCGTAAAAAAAGTAGATTTTCAGTCAATGTACGAGCGGCAATATTCGTCGTGATGACGCCGTCACTTTGCCCTTTTTCAAGTAATTGCAAGGCCAAGGGCGCAAAGCTGTCATTTTCAAAGGGATCGACATGCTGATGTGCGTTGCTAAGGCAATACAGCATGTAAGGCGCCATATACTCGCGCATCCGTTCGGCATAGGCAGCTTCTAGCTTGAGGATATTTAAAAAAGCCACTTCCACCGAAGAGGCAGCCAGCGCGGTCTCTTGCACGATGGCGAGATGCTGCAGTTGATCTTGCCGAAATCGATACACGATCAGCGCTTCTTTGACTGGGAAATATTTATACAAGGTACCGCGCGCCACATCGGCGGCGGTCGCGATCGCATCCATCGTTACCGCCTCAAAACCATGCGCGGAAAATAACTCCCAAGCGCAAGCGACTAAATGCTGCATCGTTTGCGCTAACTTGCGCTCGCGCCGCCCAAGCGGTGTGCTACTCGCCGTAGAATCTAACATATATAGACAATGAATAATATTGAACAGTGTTCACACTTTAGCTAAGTATGCAGTTGAACGCAAGCATGCGACGCGCATCCGCTGATATTTTTTGCGCCCACATGCGGTGGGCTGTTCTGTCGATGTTGAGAAAATAGATCAATCAAGCTGCATGTTTTGTGCCAAATGACTAAACACCGTCGCGACGCGGCGCAGATGGCGGGATTCTGGGTGAGTGAGTAACCAAAGATCGGTCGCACATTCATCCAGTACGCCGGTTAATGGGCGTAAATTTGGCCGCGATGCGGCTAAAAACGTAGGCACCATGCCAACCCCCATCCCGCGTTCAATCAATTCCATCACCGTCAAAATACTGTCGACACAGTAACGTGGCGTCATTTTTGGATAGTGTTTTTTGCGCCATAACACCGTGGGATGTTCGGGTATCGCTTCGTCCGGCGCGATCCAAGCGGCCTGCTGTGTTATTGCGTCGTTTAAATCAAATACAGAACTGCTTTGAGCGACGTAAAGTGCCACTTTGAGTTGACCAAGATGTTTGCCGATCAAGTGTTGTGGTGGCTTTTTAGTGGCGCGGATGGCGATATCGGCATCGCGGCGACTCAGGTTAGCTAATTCATTGCCGGTGTGTAGATCAAATCGCAAATGGGGATGAAGTAACGACAAGCTATGTAGCGCTGGTGCGACTAAACCATGCAGGATTGAATCCGTAGTGGTGATACGGACGCTGCCAGACACGTCTTCAGGCTGCAATTGCGCAGCAGACCGCGCTGATTCTAAGGCGATCTCCAATTGTTCGGCATGTCCTGCCAATATTCGTGCTAATTCACAGGGAAAATAGCCACTTTTGCTGCGTTCGAACAGCCTTTGGCCAAGACCTTTCTCGATGCGTTGAATGGTGCGAAACACCGTTGAAGTATCCACACCTAAACGCTCACCCGCCGCAGCCAAAGTCCCACAGCGGGTCACTGCGAGTAAAAACTCTAAATCTGCACTGCTGAGTTGATATTGCGAATTTGCATTCATAGCATGCAACCTTGCTTGTTTTCATTGCAAAAAAGCCAGTTTACACTGGCTTTAAATAACAGACAAAACGATTCATACACAAGCAGTTTTAACATCAACAGGGAAAAACATGCAGGACACTAAAGGAAAAAATACATTTCTTATACTTGCCGCCATGCTCAGTGCTACTGCGGCGATGCTGCACCTAGCGTGTATCTATTTTGGCGCGCCATTATTTCGTTTTCTTGGCACAGAAGAAATGGCAAAAATGGTTGAGGCGGGAAATGACCGCCAGCCCATCCTCGTTTGCATTGTCTTGGGTTTGATTTTCTTCATCTGGGCGGCCTACGCGTTATCGGGGGCGGGGGTGATTCGCAAGTTACCTTTACTGCGTACGGTGTTATGCGGCGTCACCTTCGCTTATTTAGCGCGCGGCCTCGCTTTTCCATTGATCAGTTCACACTTCCCCGAAAACAGCATGACGTTTTGGTATATCTCCTCATCCATCGTGCTAACCATTGGCATCATCCATTTGATGGGCTTAAAGCAGATCTGGAACCAGTGAGATCAACATCTTGTTCACCACAGACCATCTCTAACCATATAGGAGAGAATCATGTCATCACTCACTCTTGTTAGTCATTTGTTATGTCCTTATGTACAACGCGCTGCGATTGTTTTATTAGAAAAAGGCATACCTTTTGAGCGAAAAAATATTGATCTAGCCAACAAGCCGGATTGGTTTTTAGCGATTTCACCGCTGGGTAAAGTCCCTGTGTTGCAAGTGGGTGAACAGGCTATTTTTGAATCGGCGGTGATTTGTGAATACCTAGATGAAACCCATGTGCCGCAGCTGCATCCGAAAAATCCGCTACTACGCGCTCAGCATCGCGCTTGGATGGAGCTTGGCTCGGCGATTTTGAATGATATTGCCGGATTTTATTCGGCCAAAGATGAAGCGATATTGCAGCAAAAGACGATCCAGTTGCAGCAGAAATTTTCGCAAATCAACGCGGTACTGGGCGAAGGCCCATATTTCGCGGGTCACGATTTCACGTTGGTGGATGTTGTTTTTGCCCCCGTGTTCCGCTACCTCGATGCGTTTGAAGTGATCGGTGATTTTGACCTGCTTGCAGGACTCAAGCCGATTCAAGCTTGGCGGCAAGCGTTAGCATCGCGCCCATCTGTGCAGCAAGCTGTAGTCGCGGAGTATCCGCAGCTGTTGAACACGTTTCTTAAAAACAAGCACTCGGCCTTGAGTTTACGCATCAACGATATGGCATCATGCCCCGTTTGATTTCACACTAATCAATGGGTATATGCTTATAGGCTATATATTCAAATGCATAGAATAAAATACCCGTATTTTATAAGTTAGTAATTTTGATTAATTCCACTTAGCGAAACAATCAATTCAAGATTGTGGTGATTCTCCATTTATGCTGATCAATACATACTCATGGCATCAGATCGATGTTTGCGTACGTTGAGGAGTTTCATCATGCCCCGCGCCTTTGCCGCCATTACTTTTACCGACAGTGTTAAAGCTGCACAAACCCGTTATCACAGCCGGGATAGCAACCGTGGCTTTGAATTGGCCGAAGATACGCGCAGTGAGATGACGGAGCGCGAAGCTGAGTTTATCGCAGCGCGGGATAGTTTTTATATGGCGACGGTCGCTGAAAATGGCTGGCCGTATGTGCAGCATCGCGGCGGCCCCGCTGGCTTTTTGAAAGTGCTCGACGCCAATACGCTGGGTTTTGCCGATTTTCGTGGCAATGTGCAGTATTTGTCGGTGGGTAATTTGAATGCCAACGATAGAATTTCGATCATTATGATGGACTATCCGAATCGTCGCCGCCTCAAAATCTGGGGGCGAGTGCGGATTGTGCACGAGTTGGAAAACCCTGAGTTAATCGCCGCACTAGAAAACCCAGCCTATCGCGCTCGCATTGAGCGTGCGATGGTGATTACCGTTGAAGCATGGGATTGGAATTGCCCACAGCACATCACGCCGCGCTATACCGACGCCGATATTGAACAATTGATCGCGCCATTACACGCCGAACTGAAAGCGTTGCAGGCCAAACCGCTAGCATCTGCGCCAATCACGACATTAGGTGAAGGCGCGCTGGAACTGGTCATTAGCGGTATTCGCCAGCTCACACCGCAAGTGCGTGCGTTTGAATTACGCCATCCGATGGGTGAAGACTTGCCAATCGTTACGGCGGGCTCACACCTCAAAGTGCCGGTCATCTTAAAAAATGGCCAAACCAGCGTACGCAATTATTCCATCGCATCCAACCCATCTCGGCGCGACATCTATGAAATCGCTGTGCTGTGCCAAGATGAAGGTGACGGCGGCTCTCGTTTTGTACATCAACATTATCAACTGGGTATGACGCTGCATTGCGGCCTTCCGCAGAATGATTTTGCGCTAATTGACAGCGACGCTCCAGTCATTCTGATTGCCGGTGGCATCGGCATTACGCCGATCAAAGCCATGGCACAAACCCTGAAAGCGCAAGGTCGCGCTTTTCATCTGCATTATGCCGCGCGCAGTCAGCGTGATATGGCGTATGGCGATCGCTTACAACGTGATTTGGTCGGACAAATGACGAGCTATTTCAACGCAGAGGGTCAACAACTCGATCTTGCCTCTGTTCTACGCCATGCTGGCAATACGTCCGAGGTGTATGTGTGTGGACCTTCCGGTTTAATTAGCGCAGTGCAAGATACTGCAAAAGAACTCAATATCAGCGCCGAACAGATTCATTTTGAACGTTTCGTCGCTGCACCCCATGGCGAGAACGTTGCTTTTGAAGTGGTGCTACGCCGCTCGCAACAGATTATTCCAATTGCTGCCGATCAAACCGTTTTGGCGGCAGTGCAAGCGGCCGGTATTGATACGCTATCGGATTGTGGCGTGGGCAACTGCGGTACCTGTGCGGTGAAAGTGCTCAGTGGCGAAGTCGACCATCGCGATAACGCGCTCAATCAGAATGAGCGTGAACGCGCTGGGCTGATGTGCCTCTGTGTATCGCGTGCCAAATCGGCGCGGATTGAACTCGATTTGTAATGTATTTTAATTCATCTAGGAAAAATCATGATCAAACTCTATGAATTTGCCGCATCGGGTAATTGCCACAAAGTCCGGTTACTACTCTCTTTGCTAAATATACCCTATGAATCCATCATGGTGAACGGCGCGACACGCGAACATAAATCGGCGGATTATCTAGCGAAGAATCCACTTGGCCAAGTGCCGGTCTTAGTCGATGGCGACGTGGTTTTGCGTGATAGCCAAGCAATTTTGGTCTATTTAGCGCGGCACTATGGTGCGGAACAAGCGAATTTCTGGTTACCTAATGAGCCAGCAGATTTAGCACAAGTGGTCGCATGGCTAGCGACTGCCGCAAATGAAGTGACTCGCGGGCCCAATGCATTGCGCTTGCATCACAAATGGGGCCGCACAATTAATCTGGCTGAGGCCGAGACCATCACCGAACAACTGCTCACGCTGCTCAATCAACACTTAGCACAATCAGCATGGTTAGCAGCGGCGCATATCACCATCGCCGATATCGCCATCTATCCCTATATCGCCCTCGCAACCGAAGGCAAAGTCGATTTGCTTGGCTTTCCAGCCGTTGTGGCTTGGATGAAGCAAATCCAAAGCTTGCACGGTTACGTGAGCATGGCTGGCATTGACACTTATTAATACAATTTTGATCAAGGATTGACTATGAACCCTGAACTACGACCACCACTCCCCCCATTTACCCGCGAAACAGCAGCGCAAAAAGTACGCCTGGCTGAAGATGGCTGGAATTCGCGCGACCCCCAGCGCGTCGCATTGGCCTATACGCCCGATACGATTTGGCGCAATCGCGATCAATTTCCGCGTGGTCGTGAGCAAGTGATTGAATTTCTCACTCGCAAGTGGGAACGCGAGGTGGAATATCGCCTGGTCAAGGAGCTATGGGCGTTTGACGCCAATCGAATTGCAGTGCGTTTTGCCTACGAGTGGCTAGATCAAGACGGCCAGTGGTATCGCTCATACGGCAATGAGAATTGGGAGTTTGACGCCCAAGGCCTGATGCATCGCCGCTTTGCCAGTATCAACGATTTAGCCATCGCCGAATCCGAGCGACTATTTCATTGGCCTCAAGGGCGTAGGCCAGATAATCACCCAAGTTTGAGTGAGCTGGGCTTGTAGCCATGATGCCTGCTTAGGCAGATCTGTCGATGTGCCCAAGGCTGAAAAATGAAAAGCCGCAAACAATCAGGTTACGGCGTTTAGCATTCGAGGCTCATGCTTGTGCTGTTCGGCCATAACAGACAGTCAGACTTCTTTGTCGATGGCTAAAATTAGTATGCCACTACAGTTTGAAGGCTTTCCCGATGCGATTGCGATAGAATTCCCGCAGACACAGGGTTGCGGGAATTCATGGCAAAGCGGCAGAATTCTCCTGAACATAATTGCGCATAAACCGCTCAAAAATGCCCTTCTTCTGCCCCTGTTGCAGGCATTTGTTGAAGTTCAGCAGAAAATCCTGCTTTTTTAGTGACTTGTGAATTCCCATGAATTTGCTGTCGCTCTTTAACGGGTTGGGCAGGGCTACGAAATTTTCAGCCTTCAAACGCTTATCCTGTTTGGCAATGGCCGCGATATCCACGCTAGAGCCCAGCAGGATCACATCGATATGATTAGCCTGGAGCATGGCCAGGCCATTTCGCAGTTCATTATGAGGAGCTATGGTAAAGACACCTTCGTCCACGGCCCGGTTGAACTCATCACCGTAACTCGTTCCGCGCGCAACGCCAATACTGCGCCCCCGCAAATCAGCAATCCCCGAAAAGGAAAACTCGCGGCCGCGCTTTACCAGTACGACAATATGTTCGGTATACATGGGATCGGAATAATCAAAGATGGCCAATCGCTCGGTGGTTTTCGACAAGCCAATGATTGCTCCTTCCGCCGCCAACGCCCGATTGTAGACCCTGGCCCAAGGCTGCAGTTCAATCCGGTAGGGCTGTGCCATCTCATCCAGACACCAGCTTGCGATATCAACAATAAAACCCCGAGCCTCGCCGTGCTGGCCGGTGAAGTACTTAGGGTAGCCATCATTCGTACCCATCACAAGAAGCTCGCTTGCCTGCCCGGTACTGGCCGGCAGGATTAGTAACAACGCAAACAAGCCATTAATTATGCTGTTCATCAGAAATTGAATGCGATTCATTACTATCATACTTGCTCCTGACGAGTAGCCCATTGCTTTCAGTATGGCACCGCAGATTTTGGTTTGCTGAGATAGCTACCTAATCAGGGGCGTTGTTGAATACATCAAACTCAGGCCGAGCTGGTGCGTTGCTCGCTCTGGTATAGCGTGCTGCACTCAACTCCACAAGTAAGTGACATTGCTTAATTCGGACACCCAAGCTTGAGACAAAACCAATCGGAAAAATATTTTGAAAATGCCGGCTTTGGCCGATCTATAGATGTCGAAGCGTGAAAAACGAAAGGCCGCTAACCATCAGGTTGCTGCCTTTCGTTTTCTGGGGTCATGCTAGTGCTGCTCGGCCAAGGCGGCCACACATCAATGCGCCAGTCTCGGTGCCGATCAGTGAATATATATTGAGTATTGAGTTTTACAACAGCCAGCAGTGCCCACAAGCCCTAGCTAAGCAGTCAAAGGGTGGTGGAGCAGATAATCTCGTTTCAATGCTCGACATGCTCAACGAAAGCACTCCAGCACAGCGTCAGATTATTGGCATCATAAGTCCCAGACAAGTGCAATGTATGGCACAATCGCCAGCAAGACGTATTTTGATTTTTTTGCCACTCTGATTACATGGTTTTACCTGCAATGCACTCGCCCTATTGGTCAATTCAAATCAGCATTTCGCAAATTAACGCGTGGCATAACGATCAAAATTCCAGTCCTAGTCTTGATTTCATACCGGCTCTTCAGCGGCGGCGCTTATCGGCTTTGGCGCGAGTCAATCTGCAATTGGTGCACGATCTAAACCTAGAAAAAAAACCACTCCGCTGCGTATTTGCCTCTCGACACGGGGAGATTCAGCAAACCGTAGCCATGCTGCACACCTTGGCGCGCGGTGAGTTATTGTCCCCGGCCATGTTTAGCCACTCGGTGCATAATGCAACACAGGGGCTGTGGAGTATTCAAGCTCAGCAAACTGGCGAATGCAGTGCGATCAGCGCAGGCATCGATACGCTGCCAATGGCATTTTTGGAAGCTGTGGCAATGCTTTCCGATCATACTGAGCCGGATATCTTGCTAATGTATTCAGACGAAGCCGTACCCGACTTCCTCAAACCTGATGAGTCAGAAGCAAAACAACGTTTCGCACTGGCCTGCATCATTGGTTCGGCGACCGCCAATTTAAGACTAAGCGCACTTCCCAAATCGGCCATCCACACATCCCACGCTTCGCAGCATGATTTTTTCAACTGGTGGCAATCAAACGACCCGCAATTGACCACTGACGGAACCCATTGTGTGTGGGAGTGGACTCGTTTATGAGTTTTCGGCTCAAACTCAACTGGACTTGTCGTTTGTTCGGCACCGCGATTGCATTTAGTGTGTTTGGCATCGGCGGCTCATTATTGGGCTTGTTTTTTCCGCTGCTCAATCTGGCGACGCCCTTAGCGCGTCGCCAAGCCGAGGCGAGAAAAATCATTCATCGGATTTTTTACCTATTTTTGCGCTGGATGCGTTTTCTAGGCATTATGGAATGGCGAATCGAAGGCCAGCAATTGCTTGGTCGGCATGGACAGCTTGTAATCGCCAACCATCCTTGTTTACTCGATGTGGTCTTTATCATGGCGCATATTAAAGAACCCAACTGTGTCGTTAAAGCTAGCCTGTGGCGCAATCCGTGTATGGTGGGTCCAGTGTCGGCAGCGGGCTTTATCCCAAACCAGAGTAGTGAACAAATTGTCGCCGATGGCGTTGCCGCACTTGAACGTGGCGATTGCTTGATTATTTTTCCAGAAGGCACTCGCACTACGCCAGGCCAGAATCTGCAATTGCACCGTGGCGCAGCCACGATTGCGATTAAAGGCGCTAAAATTTTAACGCCAGTACTCATTACCGTAAGCCCAACGACCTTAACTAAGAACGAAAAGTGGTACAGAATTCCGCCACGCCGTTTTGTGATGACATTGCGCGTTCTCGACGACATTAACCTTGCCTCGTATCGCCAAGCCAGCAGTGACCCCATTGCCGCACGCCGTCTCAATAAAGATCTAACCGCACTTTATACGCAGGAATTAAACCGTGGATTGCACACTAATTAACGAAATAAAATTATTTGTCATTGAGACATTAAACCTCGAAGACATCACCGTCGACGACATTGACGCTGAAAGCCCGCTGTTTAACGAAGGCTTGGGCCTTGATTCAATCGATGCACTTGAATTGGGTGTTGGGCTACAAAAACGCTATGGCATTAAACTGCAAAGCGATGCCGCAGAAAACCGTCAGCATTTTGCGTCCATCCGCGCGCTCGCCGAATTTGTCAGCACGCAACGTCAAGCACAATAAGAAGGCAAAAGTTCCCGTACAAGTTTGCGCCGTCTAATCGTACTCGCGGTACTATTCTGCGGCTTAGACCCTCGTGCGATAACTTTTGGTCCTTCAGTAAAGTCGATTAAAAATAGAGAGATAAACAAGGAAAAAACGACAATCCACAGTGAAGTAGTCCGAATCATTGCCGAGCTGTTCGAAATTGACCCTGCGCGCATTACGCCCGAAGCACAGCTATATGCTGATTTGGAAATCGATAGCATCGATGCCGTTGACATGGCTGCTGAACTCAAATCTTTGGTGGGAAAGAAAATCCGCCCAGAAGACTTTAAACAGGTTCGCACGGTGCAAGACGTCGTTGAAGCGGTTTACAAACTTCAGCAAGCCTAAGCCTGCAATGAAAAAAGCGCTTGGGCTGCTCGGGGCATTGCTGGCTCTGGCCTACCCCTTGCTCGTCTACCTATCACTCGGCCATGCGCCGACTGAAGCGCTTGCTGCGCTCTTACTGATCGTTGCGCTAATTCGCGGCGTCAGCGCCTATAATGCGCCAGGTATATCCCTACAAGTAATTATTCTCATCGTCTTTGCAGGAATACTCTACATACAAAAGCAAGCTGATTTACTGCGGTATTATCCAGTTTTGATCAATTTGGCGATGCTGGGCGTTTTTGCGAGCAGCCTCATCCGTGGCCCTAGTTTAATTGAACGTCTGGCTCGTCTTAGCGAGCCTGATCTACCAGCAAGCGGCGTAATTTATACCCGTCGTGTTACGCAGGTGTGGTGTGTTTTTTTTATCGGCAACGGCAGCATTGCACTGTGGACAGCACGGTACGCCAGTTGGGAAAATTGGACTTTATACAACGGCCTAATCGCCTACCTGCTGATGGGTGGATTAATGGCAGGTGAATGGATACTGAGGCGATGTATTCGCACGAAATCATTATGAATAAATGGCTTGATAGAAATACCCCAACGTACAATTTTGCACTACAGCAAGGTCGACTGATTTCCAGCGATGAATTTGCGACGCAACTTGCCGCCTTGGCGCACACCTTGGCCGCGCACAGCGAAAACGAACTCAGCCTCTTTTGCCGCGATGCCTATTGGTTTGCGCTCGCTCTATTTGCCGCATGGCAAACTGGAAAAATCGTTCATGTGCTGGGTGATGAAACACGCGCCCACTCAACGCCGTGTACCTTGCGCCTCTCTGATGACGTGGAATTTGGCCTCCTCATTGACGAGCTGACCATCAAAGCGCCACCAGGACACGTCTATCTACTGCAAGAATACGACGCCGAAGCTTGCCAGCTATTTATTTACACATCGGGTTCCTGTGGCGAGCCGAAAGCGATCCGCAAAAGCTATGCACAATTACTCGCAGAAGTGAGCACGCTTGAAAGCCTATTTGGCGCGCAAGTAGCCGACTCTGTGATTCTAGGCACAGTGAGCCAGCAGCATTTATACGGTTTGCTCTTTCGCGTATTGTGGCCCATCGCGATGGGCCGTGTTTTCGCGGCTGAAACGGCATTTTTCCCCGAACAATTATTTGCAATGACCCAGGCCGTATCGAAAGCCAGCTGGATCGCTAGCCCAGCGCATTACAAGCGCTTCGGGCCGCACCTGCCTTGGCCAGAATTGAAACCGCATTTGGCGGCGCTTTTTTCTTCCGCTGGCGTGCTGAGCGTGGCGGTTGCCCAAGACATCAGCCAACGCAGCGGCGTGGTCATCAACGAGATTTTCGGCTCCTCCGAAACCGGTGGGGTTGCATGGCGCGTCCAGCCAGCACCATGGCAAGCACTGCCCGACGTTGCGCTGAGGATCAATCAAGACGGCGCGCTAGAAATTTGCGCTGCTCATTTGTCCGACTCGAACTGGCATGTGATGGATGACGCGGCCTGTTTGGCCAGCGACGGCACATTTACATTACTAGGCCGACTTGATCGCATCGTCAAAATTGAAGAAAAACGCATCGCTTTAGCGGGTGTCGAGCAAGCGTTGACCGATTTGCCCGAAGTCGACGAAGCGGCCGTACTGGCCTCCGACGAACAAGGCCGCCAAAGCTTGCACGCGGTGCTGGTGCTCAATGAAGCTGGCAATGCACTTTTGGCTCAGTTGGGCAAAGCAGCATTGGTCAAATTACTAAAGAAAAATCTGATTGGCCAAATGGAACGACTCGCGTTGCCGCGCCGCTGGCGTTTTGTCAGCGAATTGCCGACCAACGCACAAGGAAAAACCACCCAAGCTGCGCTGAGCGCGCTGTTTATGCCTGCGGTCTTGCTCCCGCAAATCGTTGCGGTTCAGCACGCAGGCGCACATTGCGAGCTGCAATTAAAAATCAACGCCGACATTGCATATTTTGCTGGCCATTTTCCCGGTACACCCATTTTGCCGGGAGTAACGCAAATTCAATGGGCGGCACACTTGGCGCGTGAATACTGTGCCCTTTCAGGTGCGTTCAATCGAATGGAAGTGATTAAATTTCAGCAAATGATTCAACCGGGCGCTGAGCTGACATTACAACTTGATTGGGATGAAGCTCGGCAGAGACTGACGTTTTCGTTTACTTCGGCACAGGGCGCGCACTCATCGGGTCGCTTGGTCTTTGCCACATGACGCCGTTCACACCGTGTATTGTCATTCCCGTGTACAACCACGAGCACGCGATTGGCGCAGTGCTTGAGTCGCTACGTGGGTTTGGCCTGCCCTGCTTATTGATTGACGATGGCAGCCATCCACAATGTCAACGCGTACTCGAGCAATTAGCCGTCGAGCATGTCGATTGGGTGAGTTTAAAACGCCTAGCGAAAAATACCGGCAAGGGTGGCGCGGTGAGCGCGGGTTTATTTTGGGCACAAGATATTGGGTATAGTCACGCATTACAGATTGATGCTGATGGTCAGCATCATACCCAAGATATTTGCAAATTCATCGAGATAGCCAAAATCCATCCCAACGCGCTGATTGCTGGCCAGCCCATCTATGACGAATCGGTTCCCAAAGCGCGTTTGTACGGCCGCTATGCAACGCATATCTGGGTGTGGATCAACACACTGTCGTTCACGATTAAAGATTCGATGTGCG
>CAUPHX010000029.1:0-14848 GCA_963511125.1 uncultured Deefgea sp.
ACCTCAGCGCCGATGATAGTGCGGATTGCCCGTGTGAAAGTAGGTCATTGCCAGACTCCCCATGCCAGAAAGCCCGATTCGAAAGAGTCGGGCTTTTTGCTGTGTGCTGGAAATGTAAATTTTGGGTATTGCTTTCTAGTCATTGATTGGCAGGTGCTTGCGAGCAATACCTGCAGGATTTTTTATTTAATTAAAAACACATCCCGCTCCTAATTTAAATTGAAAAAATATCGCAGCCTTTGTGTGAGCTTAAACAAGTATACCTTCCGCTTGGCGATTGGACCAAACCAGCAGAGATGAGGGTTCTTGTTCAAAATTACGCGCAAAGCTAGAAGCTTGACTGGAGATGGCATGCAATTATTCTACGAAGTAGCTTTGCGCTATTCCATTCTCTTCATCGTTTAGTGGTGGTAAATTTTCGGGGAATGCTGGTAATTCGGTTGCGTACAGTGAATTGTTGGGAAAAAAGACAAATAAACTTTGTGATAAGCATAAGCCCACCCTGCGAACTTGACCGTTTTTCGGTATCATTACATCTTTGATTTTTAGCCAAATTTGGACAGCAGACATGGTTGATGTGCTCCAACTTCGCGGCGGTGCCGCACTTTCTTCGTTTCGGATTGAAAAACTCGTTGCCAGTTTGGCTACGCAGGGGATTCAGGCCAATCTGTACGCCGAATTCTGGCATTTTATTGAACAGCAGCAAGTGCTATCGAACGATGATTTGACTGTCGTTGAGCGAATCTTGAGTTACGGTGAACCAGCCAACGTTGCATTGGCGACGGGTACGCCGATTCTGGTCTTGCCGCGTTTGGGTACGATTTCACCGTGGTCATCGAAAGCCACCGACATTGCCTTGCATTGCGGTCTGGCTGGCAAAGTGGCGCGTATTGAGCGCGGTATGGCGATTTATGCGACTAAAGCCGATGGCTCAGCGCTGTCGAGCGCAGAAAAAAGCATCCTCTTGCCACTGGTTCATGACCGCATGACCGAGCAAGTGTTTGACGGCTTGGCAGCGGGCAACGAATTATTCCGCCACTTTGAACCGAAAGCACTCGAAACCGTTGAGGTTTTGCAAGGCGGTAAAGCCGCTTTAGAAAAAGCCAATGGCGAATATGGCTTGGCTTTATCGGAAGACGAAATCGATTATTTGGTTGAGAACTTCACAAGACTAGGTCGTAATCCAAGTGACGTTGAGTTGACGATGTTTGCGCAAGCGAACTCGGAACATTGCCGCCATAAAATCTTTAACGCTAATTTTATTATCGATGGTCAAGCCCAAGACTACAGCTTGTTTGGCATGATTCGTGAAACGCATAAAGCGGCACCAGAAGGCACAGTGGTGGCGTATTCCGATAACTCATCGGTTATCGAAGGCGCGTTAACTGAGCGTTTCTTCCCTGCATCGAACGGTGCTGAATATGCGTTCACGCAGGAAGAAACCCACATTCTGATGAAAGTAGAGACGCATAATCATCCAACTGCGATTTCTCCATTCCCAGGTGCCGCAACTGGCTCAGGTGGTGAAATTCGTGACGAAGGCGCAACCGGTCGTGGCTCTAAACCAAAAGCGGGTTTATGCGGTTTTACTGTTTCGAATTTGAATTTGCCAGGCCACATACAGCCTTGGGAAACGGCTTACGGCAAACCCGACCGTATCGCCAGCGCGCTGGATATTATGATCGAAGGCCCGATTGGTGCCGCTGCATTTAATAATGAATTTGGTCGCCCAAATCTAGCGGGTTATTTCCGTACCTTTGAATTGGATTTCAACGGTGAGCGCCGTGGTTATCACAAGCCAATTATGATCGCCGGTGGTTTGGGCAATATCAGCGCCTTGCACGTCAAGAAAAACGATCTGCCTGATGGCTCATTGTTGATTCAACTCGGAGGCCCCGGCATGTTGATCGGCATGGGCGGCAGTGCCGCTTCGTCGATGGAAACAGGCTCGAACGCTGCAGATCTGGACTTTGATTCAGTGCAACGCGGTAATCCAGAAATGCAACGCCGCTGCCAAGAAGTGATTGATCGCTGCTGGCAGTTGGGTGGTAAAAATCCAATTCAATCGATTCATGATGTTGGTGCGGGTGGTATTTCGAATGCCTTCCCAGAATTGGTCAACGATGCCGGCATGGGTGCGGTCTTCAATTTGCGTAAAGTAAATATCGAAGAACGTGGTATGGCGCCAAAAGAAATTTGGTCGAATGAGTCGCAAGAGCGCTACGTGCTCGGCATTCACCCAAATGACTTGCTGACTTTTGAAGCTATTTGCGAACGTGAGCGATGCCCGTTCGCAGTCATTGGCCGCACGACGGATGAGCGCCAGCTGACTGTTGAAGATCCACACTTCGACAATAAGCCAGTCGATATGCCAATGGACGTTCTGCTCGGCAAACCGCCAAAAATGACGCGCGATGTAGCGCGTGTTACTCCAGAATTAAAAACGTTTGATTCTGCGGCGTTGAATTTAAAAGAATCGCTGTATCGTGTCTTGTCATTGCCTTCAGTAGCCGACAAATCCTTCCTGATTAATATTGGTGACCGTACGGTCGGTGGTTACACAGCACGTGATCAGATGGTCGGCCCATGGCAAGTTCCAGTGGCTGACGTTGCTGTAACGACGATGGGGTATAACACGCTACGCGGCGAAGCAATGGCCATGGGTGAGCGTACCCCTCTTGCTCTGATTTCTGGACCTGCATCTGGCCGCATGGCTGTAGGCGAAGCGTTGACCAATTTGGCAGCTGCGCCGATTGAAAAACTCAGCGATGTGAAACTCTCTGCAAACTGGATGGCCCCTGCAGGTCATCCAGGTGAAGATGCGAACTTGTACGATACTGTGGCCGCTGTTGGCTTGGAATTGTGCCGTCAACTTGGCGTGTCGATTCCAGTCGGTAAAGATTCCTTATCGATGAAAACGGTGTGGAATGATGGCGAAGCGAAAGCGGTTACTGCGCCATTGTCTTTAGTTATTTCGGGCTTTGCTCCAGTGACTGACGTGACGAAAACGCTGACGCCAGTCCTCAAAGACGTTGAGTCTGATTTGCTCTTAATCGACTTGGGTACCGGCAAATGCCGTCTCGGTGGCTCGGCTTTGGCGCAGGTATATAGCCAAGTCGGCAATTGGGCGCCGGATGTGGTGAATGTAGCGCACTTGAAATCATTCTTTGCCACGGTGCAATTACTGAATGCTGAAGGCAAGTTGCTGGCCTATCACGATCGCTCGGACGGTGGTTTGATTGCAGCTATTTCTGAGATGATGTTCGCCAGCCATTGCGGCGTCACGTTGGAAATCGACGAATTGTGCATCGAGCGTCGTTTGCGTCAACGCCAACAAGATGAGATTTCGTCGGACGACATCGAGCGCGCTGAAAATGGTCGTGTGATGGGCGTGTTGTTTAACGAAGAACTTGGTGCGGTAATGCAAGTTCGTCGTTCAGATACAGCAGCGGTGATCGCAGCGTTTATGAATGCTGGTTTGGCAGGCGAGTTGCATGTGATTGGTTCGACCAACCATGACGATAAACTCAAAATCAAGAAACGCAATCGTCTATTGCTGGATGAAACGCGCGTGAATTTACAGCGTGCGTGGAGCCATACTAGCTGGCAAATCCAGCGTCTGCGCGACAATCCTGCTTGTGCTGATGCTGAATATGCTCGTATTGGCGATAAAGCTGACAAAGGCTTGTTCGCTAAATTAAGTTTCAATCCGTCGGAAGATGTTGCTGCACCGTACATCGCGAAAGGCGCAAAACCACGCGTTGCGGTATTGCGTGAGCAAGGCGTGAATGGCCATGTCGAAATGGGCGCGGCGTTTACTCGCGCTGGTTTCGCGGCGGTTGACGTGCATATGAGCGACGTCATCGCTGGCCGTGTACAACTGGCTGACTTTAATGGTCTTGCCGCTTGCGGTGGTTTCTCTTATGGCGACGTATTGGGCGCAGGTGAAGGCTGGGCGAAATCGATTCTGTTTAACGGCGCTGCGCGTGAACAGTTTGAAGCTTTCTTTAACCGCGCCGATACCTTCGGTTTGGGCGTGTGTAACGGTTGCCAAATGATGGCGAATTTGTCGGGCATCATTCCAGGTGCGGAACACTGGCCAAAATTCACTCGCAATCAAAGTGAGCAGTTTGAAGCGCGCTTTGTGATGGCTGAAGTGATGAAGTCGCCATCGTTG
Organism: uncultured Deefgea sp.; assembly: GCA_963511125.1. Classification (GTDB taxonomy): domain Bacteria; phylum Pseudomonadota; class Gammaproteobacteria; order Burkholderiales; family Chitinibacteraceae; genus Deefgea. The sequence goes on from CAUPHX010000029.1 coordinate 4,178, forward strand.
TTCTTTGCCGGTATGGAAGGCAGCCAAATGCCTGTGGTAGTGAGTCACGGTGAAGGCTTTGCGAATTTCAGTCAGCAAGGCGATAAAGCCAAGGCGTTAGTCGCGATGCGATATGTCGATAGCCAAGGTAAAGCCACACAAACTTACCCGATGAATCCAAATGGCTCGCCAGACGGGATTGCCGGTGTAACGACGCCTGATGGACGCTTTAGCATTATGATGCCGCATCCAGAGCGCGTATTCCGCACGGTGCAAAACTCTTGGCATCCCGAAGACTGGTCAGAAGACGGCGCATGGTTGCGGATGTTCCGCAATGCGCGAGTATTCCTCGGCTAAACGACGTAAAGCACCTCACAAGCAGCCTGCGGGCTGCTTGTTTTTTGTCCGTTAGATAAAGAATTTTCGATGAGAGTTTCAGCATCCGTGCTGAGCAATTTGATTTTGAAGTTAAAAAGGATAGCGCAATGAAACGTATTTTGATGTTGGCCATGCTGGTGCTGCTCGCCGCGTGCAGCAAAATCACCGCTGAAAATTACAGCAAAGTGAATTCGGGGATGAGCCGCGCTGAAGTTGTTGCGCTGATTGGTGAGCCGACGCAGACTGAGTCGGGTAGCGTGTTAGGAATTAAAGGCGAAACCGCGACGTGGCATGAAGGCAAGATCACCATCAACGCGCAATTTGTGAATGAAAAGTTATTGACGCATGCAATGACTCAGCAATAGGTATTTACTTGCAGCCATTTGCTAGTAATGCCTATATTGAAATACCCATGTAAACATGATTAACAACTCAAGGAAGTAGTATGTTAAATAATCTCGCTTTACAAAAACTGCTCTCACGCCGATTACTCGACGTTTTACTGCAAGCGGTCTTAATCGTGGCTTTGGTCGGCTTTTGCTACAAAATCTTTGCGCCGTTTATGACAATGATGTTGTGGGCGCTGATTCTGGCGGTGACGCTGTTTCCGGTGCATCAAATGATGGCTAATAAAATGGGCGGCAAGCAAGGTCGTGCGGCAACAACTTTGGTCTTGCTCGGCGTGGTGTTGATTGTTGTTCCTGCGGTATTGTTGGCGAGTTCATTGGCTGACTCGATCACTGATTTAGTTCACGGCATGAAAGACAATACTTTGGTGATTCCAGCGCCGAAAGATAGCGTTGCCAATTGGCCAGTCATTGGTGACAAAGTTTATGCCGTGTGGAATCTGGCTGCGAGTGATTTACCGAGCCTGCTGCAATCGATGCAACCTAAAATTGGCGATATTGCCAAAAAAGCCTTGAGTTTTGTAGCGGGAATTGGCGGCGATATGTTGATTTTTTTATTCTCGTTTATTGTTTCTGGCGTGATGATGGCGTACGGCAAAGACGGTGCGCAAAGTATGCTCGCGATTAGCCGCCGTTTCTTTGGCAGCGACAAAGGTGAGCAATTTGCCGTGTTGTCGACCGCAACGATCCGCGCCGTCGCACAAGGCGTGATTGGTATTGCGTTCTTGCAAGCGATTTTGATTGGTGTTGGTTTAATGATTGCTGGCATTCCATTTGCTGGCGTGTTGGCGATTGTCGCTTTGGTATTGGGGATTGCTCAACTGCCTGCGCTGATTATTATTTTGCCAGCGATTGGCTACATCTGGATGAGCGGCAACTATGAAACGGTACCTGCTGTGCTGTATAGCGTGCTGCTGTTGGTGACGGGCATGGCTGATAACGTACTGAAACCCATCTTGCTCGGCCGTGGTGTTGACGCGCCGATGCCGGTGATTTTGCTTGGTGCTTTGGGCGGTATGGTCAGCGCTGGCATCTTGGGGATGTTTGTTGGTGCAGTGATCTTGGCCTTGGGTTACCAGCTGTTTATGGCGTGGGTTGCAGATCAAGATGAAGTGCTTGAAGCCGTTTCGACTGAGACCAAGTGAAGATGAGTTCATTGAAATCCGTCACTCGTATCAGTTTTGTTTTGCTGGCGGCATTGGGCGTTTCGGCGTGTACAACGTTGGGGCCAAATTATCAGCGCCCAACGAGCGACATTGCGACTGATTGGACTAGCTCTAGCTTAAATGTTGCGCCAAAGCATTCCAATTTATTGGCAACGTCGCAGCGCGATGTCGCGGACTTAGCTCAGTGGTGGCGGCATTTCAATGATCCGGTACTCGACGCTTTAATCGACGAAGTGCTGACTAAAAATCACAGCTTGCGCGTTACCGCTTTGAGGGTGATGGAAGCGCGTGCGCAGCAGGGGATTGCGGGTAGTACCTTGTATCCGCAGGTGCAGCAAGTTAGCGGTAGCGTTTTGAATACCGAGCGCCGCCAGCTGAACGGCGGTGCTTCATCGAATCAATGGCAATACAGCGCAGGTCTGAACGTTGGCTGGGAAGTTGATTTCTGGGGTCGATTTGCGCGTGGCATCGAAGCTGCCGACGCAGGTTTTTTAGCGTCGTTGGCGAAATACGATGATGTGTATCTCTTATTGGCGGCGCAAACCGCTGACTTGTACGCGACGATACGCACCTTGGAATCGCGTTTACAAATCGTGCATAGCAACGCAAAAATTCAAAAACGCAGCTTAGAAATTACCGAACGCTTGTTTAAAAGCGGTAATGAATCTGAGCTCGACGTACAGCAAGCCAAAACACAATATTTAAGCACCGTATCGAGCATTCCGCCGCTCGAAGCGAGTTTGCGTAAAGCGCAAAATGCGCTCGCCAGCTTGCTCGCGCGCCCACCCGGCGCTTTGCCAGAAATGGCCACCGGCACCGGCGTTGTTCCGCAAGCGGACTTAATGATGATTGCCGATTTGCCAGCTGAAATGTTGCGCCGCCGCCCCGATGTGCGTGCCGCTGAAATGCAATTGATTGCGCAATCGGCGTTGATTGGTGTTGCGCAGGCCGACCTATATCCTTCGCTAACTTTATTGGGCAGCTTAGGAGTTTCGGCGACGTCGATTGCTGGCGCGCCGACCAATTTGGATTTAGGCATTGGCCCAAGTTTGAAATGGAATATTTTCGATTACGGCCGGATTCGTAATAACGTTCGCGTCCAAGACGCACGTTTCCAGCAGTTGTCCGAGTTGTATCAAGATGCGGTGTTACAAGCCGCGCGCGAGGTTGACGACGCCGCTGTGTCGTATAGCAAAAGCTTGGAACAAATCGACCTGCTTGAGCAAACCGAAGCCGCCGCGCAGCGCTCGCTCGATATTGCCAATATTCAGTATCGCGAAGGCATGGCGGGATTCGAGCGAGTGCTCGACGCACAACGTGCGCTATTTAGCCAGCAAGAACGCGTTGTCAGCAACCGTGGTAGCGTCGTCAGCAGTCTGATTTCGCTGTACAAAGCCATGGGCGGCGGCTGGGACGTGGTACGCGAACGACCACTGCTCGACGCCGCGACAATCAAAACCATGAAGCAACGCACCAACTGGGCCGATGTGCTGGATATTCCGCTGCCGATCACGGCTTTCTCCGCCCCCGAATCTAAAAGAAGTGACAAATGACGCAAGAAACCCCTAACGACGTGGTAGCTCCTGCCGCGCCCGAGCAGAGTGCCGCAGTGAGCAAACCCGGTCGCGCCGCCAAGCTGGCGCAAATCATGATCTTGCTGCTGATTGTGCTGAGCCTGCTATGGTATTTCGCCGCCGACCGAATTACGCCGTATTCGACGCAAGCGCGGGTGCAGGCTTTTGTCGTACCGGTGGCGGTTGAAGTGCCCGGCATCGTCAAGCAAGTGCTGGTCAAAAATAACGACGACGTTAAAAAAGGTCAGCCCTTATTTACGGTTGATACTAGCCAATATCAAATTGCGCTTGACCGTGCAAAGTCTGATTTTGAATCCGCTCGGCGTAGCGTCGGCGCTGCTTCGGCAGGCGTCGATTCGGCCAAAGCGTCGTTGCGCGCAGCCGAAGCAGGGCGGCTGAAGGCCGAGCAGGACGCGAGTCGGCAAGAAAAACTCTATCAAGAAGACCCTGGTGCGATTTCGGTGCGCCGCTTAGAAGTCGCTCGCGCCAGCCGCGAACAGGCGAGGGCACAAGTCTCCGCGGCGCAGGCCGAAGTCGTTCGCGCGCAAGAAACCATGGGCGGCGACGAGGCTGATAATGCCAAGTTGGCAAGTGCAAAATCAGCGATTGCCAAGGCCGAACTCGACCTGCAACGCACCACGGTGTACTCGCCATCGCGTGGCCTAGTGACTGATTTACGCACCGACGTCGGTCAGTTCGCGCAGGCGGGGGCGCCGAGTATGACTTTGATCGCGATTCACGATCTGTGGATTAGCGCCGAAATGACCGAGAACAACCTCGGCAACGTCAAGGTCGGCGACGAAGTCGGCGTGGTACTCGACGCGATGCCGGGTGAAATACTCAAAGGCCGCGTACGTAGCATCGGTAACGGCGTTAGCTCGGGTAAAACGACTGCGGCGGGCAGCTTGCCAACCATCGAAAATAACCGCGATTGGCTGCGTCAGTCACAGCGTTTCCCAGTGGCGATTGAGTTTGCCGCAGGTGAGTTAAAACGCATCCACGGCGTACGCGTCGGCGGGCAGGCTGATGTGATGATCTTTACCGACAGCGGCCTAATGAGCGGCTTGGGCAGCGTGTATCTGCGTTTGATGAGTTATCTGTCGTATGTCTACTAAGCCCGCCATCGACCAGGCCAGCCGCCTCGTGCTGCGTCTGGGGCTGGGCGTTGGCCTCACGGTCGCAGCGGTGTACGGCTTGGCGCTGTCTGTGCCGCATATTACTTTATTGATTGTGCTGATGCTGCTGAGTAAACCCGGCGCGCCGATGCCCTTGCTCAAAAGTGCGGTGCTCGCCTTGGTGTTGATGTTATTAACCGGCGTTGGCCTCTTGCTTGTGCCTTTATTAGAAAATTATGCGGCTGCTGCGGTGCTGCTGATTGCGCTGGTGCTGTTCGCCATTTTTTATCTTGGCACGCGAAAATCACATCCATTATTGAGCATTTTGCTGCTGACTTTTACGATGATTCCGGTTGCTGGCGTGCAAGAGCAGGCGGTGGCGCTGGCGGTGATTCAAGCCTTGGCGGTCGGCGTGGTGTTGGCGGCAGTCATTGGCTTATTGGTGTATACGCTGTTGCCGGATCTGTATGAAATTAAGTTGCCGCAGCCCATCGCTCCCGATGTTGAAAATGCCTTGTGGGTTGCGTTGCGCGGCGTGGTTATTGTGTTGCCGGTGCTGCTACTTGCGCTGCAAAATCCGTCGCTGTATATGGCGGCGATTATGAAAACGGCCAGTTTGGCGCAGCAAGCGGGTTCGCTCAGCGCCAAAGAAGCCGGGCGCGAGTTAGTCGGCTCGACCTTACTCGGCGGGTTACTCGCCTTGCTGATTTGGTGCGGCCTGACTTTGTGGCCGTCGCTGTGGATGTTTACGCTGTGGATGACGCTGGCTTTTTGCTGGCTGGGGCTGCGCTTGTATCGCATTACGTGCAGCGCGTATCCGCCGTCGTATTGGCTGAACGTGATGATTACCGTGGTGATTTTTCTGGGTCCCGCAGTGCAAGACAGCGCCAACGGCAAAGATGTGATGTCCGCCGCCTTGGTTCGTTTGGCGCTGCTCACGGCGGTGGCGCTGTACGCGTGGGGCGCGATTTATGCATTAGAACAAACGCGTCGCGTCTGGCGGCGGCCAGCAGATGCTGTACAACCAGGAGTTTAAAATGTTGATGAATTTATTGGTCGGTTTACCGGTGATGTTGCTGTGTTTGGCGTTGCAGGTGGCCGTGGTGGGTTTGGGTTTGCGCTTTTATATGCATCGATTGTCTGTACTGGGTAAGCCGCAGACGATGAATGGCGGTTTGATCACTTTGCTGCTGGTGATGGTAATTATGGTGCTGGGTAATTTTCTGCAGATTGTGATTTGGGGTTGGCTGTTTATGCAGTTGGGTGAATTTAACACTTGGTATGAGGCGGTTTACCATTCTGGGGTGAATTTTACTTCGCTGGGTTATGGCGATGTGGTGATGAGTAAAGACTGGAAATTACTCGGGCCATTGGAGGCGGGGAATGGGATTTTGATGTTCGGGATGACCGCTGCAGTGCTGATGACCGCCTTGCAGGAGTTATTGAAACACAGTATGAAGCGGGATGATTGATGGGTATGTCGTGCTAGATATTAACTAATAAAGGCCGTGTGTTGATACTGTATGTGGGTATATTTTTAAAGGCATCAACAATAAGGCGGCACACAGTGCCGCCTTCGGTTTATGTTAGTACGGCTGGTTAATCACAACATAAGTTACATTGCTGCCTTGGTATTGTGGTTGATACCAAGTGGAGCCGCATTGCATATACGTGCCACCATAGTTATTCACTTGAATACAATTACTTGGCAGTTGATTCGGCGTCACAATCGCACCAACTACTGCGGCAGTGACCGCAACCGCTGCAGTCACAGCAACTGCAGTGCCAATTGGGTGGTAATTGTCATTATAGCCACCGCCCCAGCAGCAACCATTGTTACCATCAACGTTCACATTGACATCTCGGCTATTGTCGATGTTGACGTTATTGTTTTTGTTGCCGCCTTTTACATTATTGACGGTTTTGTTGCCGCCATTGTTAATTGCTTTATTGCCACCTTGGTTGCTTACTGCTTTGTTACTTTTTGCGCTGCCTGAGCGATTGGCTGCTTTTGCGCTGCCGCCTCCGCTAGGGGCTGGACGATCAATTTTACCGCTACTTTTTCCACCGCCACTACGCCCACCGCCATCGCCACGAGCCATTACTTCAGTAGGTAGTCCTAAAGTAAACATTGAAACTGCAATAATTGAAAGTAGTGCTGATTTAGAAGTTGTTTTAAACATGATTTTTGCTTCCCTTATTCAGCAATTTTTTTGAATGGAATGGCAACATCGCCTTTCGCTGCTTTAAATGTGAATTCACTTGTCGTCACTTTAGGCGCTAGATTCCAAGCGAAGGTTTGTGAGGTTTGCAGTTGATTAGACTCGCTGGTGTTTGTCACAACTAACTTGCAAGGAAGCGGTTTTTCGCCTCGGCTAACCCATAGCTGCCAATCGGCCCCTGGTTGGCTAAATGCAAGTTGATCACAAACTTTGCCATTGATTTTGGTTGGGCCAACATAAACAGCAGAAGTGAGGTTGTTTAAATCCTCTTGCTGACTACCCAGGGCGAATAAGGCTTTGAGTGGTAATTGAACCCCATAGTGTTTTTCAACTTTGTTCAGCATTTCTGAGGTATTACCTGCCATATCAACGGTGGTGTAATACCCAAGTGGTGGAGCATATTGAGTCAGATTTTTACCATCAAAAAAATATTCACGAGTGATATTGTCGCTATCAATATTCATGTACAAACGACTTTTTCCATCCACAACCATTTGACTGGTGCCATGAGATTGAATCTTTTGCCCTGATTGAAGCTGTACGTCATGAATAGATTGTGCCGTCACTTCAAATTTGGGTAGTGAGCGAAGATGATTTCCCACTTCGACCGCTTTAGCGACAACACGCGGATTGACTTTGCTTTCAGTGCCATCGGCGGCAAATACGGAAAGACTGAGGGGGAGTAGGGCGGTATAGAGTAGTGAAGACTTCAGTTTCATTCGTTTTCTCCAATGTCACTGCGGGTAGGTAAAAATGTGCTGCTTAACTTTAGCAGTAATTTATTTGAAAGTCATTTATTTGGGTGAGGAAAATTATTTAGTGTATTGTTTATTTTTGATTTGACACCGAGGGGGCGCTATTAAATAAGATTGCCTGTGTAGCGAATGCGACTTAATTCTAGACGTAAGTCTAACTCAAGTTGCTGAAGTGATTTTTTTGAAATGCGGAATAGTTTTTGCCCTGCTTGTTTTTGCAATAAATTTAATTGTTGGTAATGCGCCGCTTCAAGGTGAATCAGAGCACCTTGATAGTCTCCTTGCTGCGCGCAAATGGTCTCAAGCAATAAATGGGCTTCTTGCCCCATTGAAAACCCTCGAATTTGCTCCCCCAATTTCAAACAAAGTTCTAAGGACAATTGCGCATCAATTATTTTATTTTGGCGAATATAAATTTGCCCAAGAATGAGTGCAACAAAGGAGCGGCACCAAAGGCCACCTATTTGCTGCGCTAAAACCCGCGCTAACTGTAGGTGCTCGTTTGCCTCTTCAATTTGATCTTTCTGTAATAAGATTAAACCCGTGTAAATATGATATTCGGCCTGATTTTCTAGATGGGGTGTCTTTTGTAGTTGGGTGTGTAAACGAGATAGCAATAAACTCATTTCGTCATACTGCTTGAGGCGATAACACGTTGCGATTAGCGCGAGTTTGCATTCCATCCTTAGTGCGGGATCGCAGACGTTATCAGCTAAATTTAAAGCGCGTCGCTGGTAGTCCAGAGAAATTTCGAATTGACCAAAGACCAAGCAAACTTGCGCAATCCCAGAATAGCCACGGATAAATGCTCGGCTATCTTCGGCTTGAATGGCAGTTTGTAGCGCGTGCAACCAAATGTCCAAGGCCCGCATGTATTCGCCTAGATGAAGTTGGCTTTGTGCCTGCCAGTGCAGCGCTTGTGCCAGCAATGACCAGTCATTCAGTTGGCGTGCAATAAATCCGGCTGCGCGAAAATCATTGCAAGCCACGCTAGGTTGTTCTCCAATATCGATCAGGTATTGGCCGCGCGCCATGAGCGCATTCGCCTCCCCCAAGGGGTAAGCCATTTGCTGCGCAAGCTCGATCATTTCTGTCATTAATTCTGAGCGCTTTTCAAAAAACATGATTTGCCGAGTGTTGAGCAAATGTAGGTCGAACTCATCGCTTGTCATCAAATAACTCCACTCGATTTCGACCTTTCTCTTTAGCTTGATACAACGCTTGATCGGCGAAATTGAGTAATTCAGTGGCATTCACTTCTTCATTCATTTCAGCAATACCAATGCTGCAGGTGACTTTTAAATCCAAATGAAACTGCTGCCAATCGTAGTTTTCAATTCGTTTTCGCATTCGCTCAGCGACTTCAAGGGCGGTGGTGCCCGCTGCCCCCGGCAAAAGTAGTACGAATTCTTCGCCACCAAAGCGCGCTACTAAATCACCACCACGGCAAGATTGCAGCAATATTGCCGCAGTGCTGCGGATAACATGATCCCCAGCCGAATGCCCGAACTGATCGTTGATACGTTTGAAGTGATCTAAATCGACCATTAATACTGTGAATGGTCGGTTTTCTTCGATACAACGCAGGAACATCAGCGGCATTTCTTGATCGAGGTGCCGTCGATTGCTCGCGCCTGTCAGCGGGTCCTGCAAGGTTGCATTGCGTAGTGATTGCAGTAACTCAGTGTCGGCCGAATTTTTTTGTCGTAGCAGGATATTTTCCTGCCGTGTTTGGAGTAAGAGTAATTGTGAGTCCAAGTCTTTAATTCGGCGTTCGAGCGCATTGGTGAGCTTTTCTTTAGCTAATTTCTGCGCATCTTCAATCGCCAGCTCGTGATATTTGCGGCGAAATTGCCATGCCATTTGAAAGTCTTTGTTCGCTTCACCTAGCTCGGCTAATAGTGCATAAATCCGTAATAGTAGGGTGCGGGAGCCACAAGACTGTATGGTTTTGAGTGCCAGCGATAAATATTGCTTGGCCTCTTCCATGCGTCCTTGCGCGGTATAGACTCGGCCCAGTGCCATTAAATTAATGGATTGGCTCCACAAATAATCGAGATTCTGATTCAAGTCCCAAGCGGCATGTAGCCAAGCTTGTGCCTCAGTATGTTTACCTAGCTCAAAATACGCTTCACCTCGGTAGCTATACCAGTCAGCTAACCACGCTTTGTGCTGACTAGTCAGAAAAACGGGTTCCCCCATTTTTGAGAGTTCTAAGGTGAGCTGGTACTCTTTTAGATGATTGAGGTCGGCCGCAACATGTAAAAAACTTTCTGCCAGCAGTTCATGGTCTGTGGTTTTTTTAGCAAACTCGAGTGCGGTTTCGTGCCACTGAAGTGCCTCACCATGTTTATTTTGTGAGGAAAAAATATTACCAATGCCAAGGCAAGCTTCCACGTACAAATGATAGGCATGAATACTTAAAGCGATTTTGAGGCACAAGCTCCACGATTTAAGCGCCTGCGCATATTGACTTTCGGCAAGCAATAAATCGGCACGTGCATTTTCAAGTTCAGCCTGCAGGCGAGCGTCTTTTAACTCACGTACCAAAGGTTCTGCGCGCTCAATCGTCTGAACCCCTTGTTCTAATTGACCCAGCGCCCATTGGCTTTTGGCAATCAAGAGTAGTGCTTGCGCTTCGCGCGCGCAGTCACCTATTTCTTGGGCAAGTTGGCAGGCAGGTTGCAATATTTCAATGGTTTTGGCGCAGTTGGGCACAAACCAGCGGCGGGCTTCTTTAAGCCATTGATCGAGTTGCATCGCAGCAGCGTTAGAGTCAGGCATTGGCATGGTGGCTGGATTTAAGAATTTAAATATAGACTCAATTTGTTGAGTGTGGCTTTTAAAACGAAGAGATATATCTGCATCGCCCATAGAGGGGCGATTTGTTGCTCAATGGCTGAGTTTAATCGCTTGCTGTGTCGCAGTGATATATTTAAAATTGCGATTGATTTTTTGATAAGTATCTAAGGTGTGGATATGCGATTTACTTTGCGCCAGCTCGAAGTGTTCGTGGCCGTCGGTCGAGGCGAGAGTGTTTCTCGTGCTGCTGAGCAGTTAGGCTTATCCCAATCG
>CAUPHX010000030.1:0-14756 GCA_963511125.1 uncultured Deefgea sp.
CCTCTGAATAAAACCCAATACCAAAATGACCGCATTGGGGGCAATTCTGACTCGGGCTTCATGTGTCCTCGGTTTGCTTGAGTGCCTGTGGGTCGACAGGCATCGTCCTGACTCAGCGTTTATTCTACTGCAGGTAGTTCCATCGCCAACACAGTTTGTTTTTGTGTTTCGCGGAACGCATTCAATTTGGCGGCTAACTCTGGATTGTGATTGGCAATCATCGAAATTGCAAACAGCGCGGCATTGGCTGCGCCCGCTTCACCAATCGCAAAAGTAGCGACAGGAATGCCTTTTGGCATTTGCACAATGGATAACAGTGAGTCTTCACCACGCAGGTATTTTGACGGCACTGGCACGCCTAATACTGGAACAATCGTTTTCGCGGCCAACATACCTGGCAAATGCGCAGCACCACCGGCGCCAGCAATAATGCAAGTGAGCCCACGTTCAGCAGCGGTTTCTGCATATGAAAACAATAAATCAGGGGTGCGGTGCGCGGAAACCACACGACACTCAAATTCGATACCAAACGCTTGCAGCTGTTTGGCCGCGTGCTGCATGACATCCCAATCGCTATTGCTACCCATTACTACACCGACTTGGATCATCGCGGCTACCCTCAAGGCAAAACACGCGATTTTACCGAAAAACACGCTGCAGTTGATAGCAATCTTGACCAAAGGCGGCAAAGATAAGACAAAAACGATGTTTATTTAAATATTAGTATTTACTAATTTTAAATTGGCCTGCAATATTGAAGCTATGCAGTGGTTTGCTGCATGACGTTTCGTTTCCATCCTATGTTTATTGAGCGCCAGATCGATTGATCGGGCGATTTTTTTTGCTTATTGCAGATAGATTACGCGGTGGTCACTACGGGAGCCGATTGAAGGCTGCGCAAAAAATCGGCTATATCGATGAGGGTGGGCTGAAGTGCCGCGGAAAATTCGGCAATGTGCGTGCTGAGTGGTTCATCGCTAACACCATTTAGCTGCTGATGTAATGCGTGCTCTAAATGTTCGGCAATGTCCTGTAAGTGTGTCGCCCCCATGCTGCCTGCAAGACCTTTTAATGAGTGAATGAGGCGCTCGGCTTCGGCCACCTGCTGGGCTGCAAGATAGGCTTCAAGCTGCTGCTGCGCATTGGAATAGCTGGCGCTAAAGTGCTGTAATAGTCGTAAGTACATGGATTCTTTATTCCCCATATAGCTTAAGCCTAGCGTGGTATTCATGGTTTTTAATTGTTGCCAATCATATTGCTGGATAATTGTTGGCGTGCTGGCGCTGATATTGGCCTGCTTTAGCCAGTAACTTAGTATCTTAAATAAGCTTTCGGGCTGAATCGGCTTACTCACAAAATCTTGCATGCCATCTTGAATACAGCGCTCGCGAATGGTCGACATCGCGTGTGCGGTCATCGCAATAATCGGCAGTGAGTGATATTGCGTCGCACGGCGAATTTCTTGGGTTGCAGAATGCCCATCCATAATGGGCATCTGCAAATCCATTAACACCAAGGCGTAATAGTCGACTGGTTTGCTTAAAACCATTTGCACGGCTTCTTGGCCGTTGTTGGCAAGCTCTACAGTTAAATCGACCATTTCCAATAATTCGATTGAGATTTGTTGATTAATCGGATTGTCTTCGGTGAGTAAAATTCTTTCCCCATTAAAATGCTGAGTAATGTGACGTGTTTCCGTGCTGATTGGATGGCAATTGCCATTGACGAGAATGTCATCGATGAGTTGATGGAGGGCTGTTGGTGTAAATGGTTTACTCAGTAAGCCATCACGTTTAAATTCGGCTTCCGAAGCGTTTAAATGAATACTATTGCTAGTACTGAGTGTGATGAGTTTGGCGTTTGAGTGAACTTGAATGAGTTGAGCCATCTCGCTATGGTGATTTTCGAGTTGAAGCTCATCGCAAAAAATTAGATTAAACGGCTGGGCTGGCTGCAATTGTAATGCGGTAAGAACTGAACTAGCGTGTTCAACTTCAAATGGAAATTGTTGCAGCGCGCTGAATAGAATTTGGGCTGTTTTGTGGTGCGCATCAATAATTAAAACTTGGCTTGCACTGGGTTGAAGGTGTTTTGGTTTGTCGTTTTCGAGTGTGTGATAGGGTAGTTTCAGTTCAAATTGGAAGCTTGAGCCTCGACCAAGTAGACTTTCTACTTGGATTTTACTGCCCATCAGTGCTAATAAACGCACAGAAATAGATAGCCCGAGTCCTGTGCCACCATACTTTCTGGTAATTGAATTATCCGCCTGATGGAAAGGGGTGAATAACTTAGTGAGCTGTTCTTGCGTGATGCCAATCCCAGTATCTTGAACTCGAAAATCAAGGGTGATGGCGTGTTGATCTTGTTGAACGACTTTGCAGCTCAGTTCGACCTCGCCGTTGGTTTCGGTAAATTTAATTGCATTGTTCAGTAGGTTGGTTAGAACTTGCCCCAGCCGCAAAGGATCACCTTGCAGTTGTTTGGGAATGTTATTGGCAATATTGAATACATAATCAATATTCTTTTCGCCGGCTTTTTGACTGGTCACAATGGCGACATTGGCTAACACTTCATCCAAGTCAAAAGTACACTCTTCAAACGTGAGTTTATTGGCTTCAATTTTGGTGAAATCAAGAATGTCATTAATGATTTGTAATAAAGATTCGGCCGCATGCTGAATCTTTATTAGGTAATCGAGCTGCTTGGGATTAGTTTCTTTTTGCTGCGCTAAATGGGCAAGGCCAATCACCGCATTCATTGGGGTGCGAATTTCATGACTCATATTTGCCAAAAAATCACTTTTGGCATTGTTAGCATTTTCAGCATCAAATTTATCGCGCAAAGTACGCTCGTTCTCTTGTTCTCGCAAACGCAGACGCGCAAATAGCTCGGCAAAAGTACGATAAATACGGTTTATTTCGGCAGAGTCATTCGCTTCTAGCCGTGGCGCAAGCGTCTCGAATTGATCTGCTTGCGTAATCGCTGTATTCAGCGCGTGCAGCGGACGCGTGATGCTGCGGGTAATAAAAAACGCCCCAATGAGCAGCAATAATAAACCCACAGCAATGCCGAACATCAGTTTATTGGCATACTTATTGAGCGTAATTTCTACATCGTCGGTATAAATCCCGACCGCCAAAACCCAGCCCCAAGGGGCAAATAATTTGCTGGTGGCTGTTTTCTCAATCGGCGTTTTGCTGCCCGGCTTGGGCCATTGGTAAGTTAAAAAATGGGTTTGATTTTTTTGTGCCGCCTTAACTAACTCAGTAACAATCAGCACCCCATTGGTATCTTTCAAGCTTGAAAGATCTTTGCCGATCATTTCAGGTTTGATGGGGTGCATCACCATATGATTTTGGGTGTCATAGATACTGAAATAATTGTCGCCATCAAAGCGCAGCTTGGCAATCACCAGTTTGGCTTCTTGTTGCGCTGTAGCCGTATCCATCGCGCCACTAGCGGCCTGCTGTGCGTAATGATTTACGATTGAGTACCCAAGCTCAACCACATCATGGACCCGTGTTTGCCGTTCTTGAATCAGGAAGCTCGTAGGGATTTTGATAGCAAATACAGTCACAGCACAAATCACAATCATTGTACTTAGAATGAGTAGCCAAAGTTTGTGGCGAATTTTTAGTTTTGCTAGCAATGCGGTGCCTTGGTGTCGAGTGTCTTTCTTACCTGATTCTTGTTTTTGTTTCAGTTTAGGTGTGGAATGAGTGAGTATAGACTGGGTTTATACTTTTGCTCTAGCTAGTCGATATGAAAAGTCAGTTTATGTTGGATCTGTTGACGCTGCGTTTAGGCAGGAGCGGCGTGCCGCTGGATATCGCCACTGCCGGCTAGTGAATGCGCAGGCTCCTGCTACTTTCCAATACAAAAGCGACTAAAAATCACGCCCAGCAAATCATCGGACGTAAATTCACCTGTGATTTCATTCAGGCTGTTTTGCGCCAAGCGGAGTTCTTCGGCCAAGATTTCGATTTGCAGATAGCAGATGTCGGCGGTATTAAGATGTTCGCGTGCGACGCGAATGGCGGCCAGATGGCGTTCACGGGCAATAAAGACGCCATCGTTCATACCCTGCCAGCCTATCTTCTTCAAGAGCTTGTTCTTTAGGTCTTGTAGGCCAATACCCTGCTTGGCAGAAACGTGGATTTCGTCTTCGGCAATATCGCCAGCAGCGTCACCAGTGAGATCGATTTTGTTAAACACGCGTAGTACGCTGAGCGTAGCGGGGAGTTTGGCGAGAATGGCGTGGTCATGCTCAGTAACGCCTTCGCGGCTATCGAGCAGTAAGAGCGCCAAATCGGCTTTTTCGACCGCAGCCCATGTGCGTTCAATGCCGATTTTTTCGACCGTGTCGGTCGTATCGCGTAGGCCTGCGGTGTCGATAATGTGCAGCGGCACGCCGTCGAGCTGAATCAATTCGCGCACCGTGTCGCGGGTGGTGCCGGCAATATCAGTCACAATCGCGACGTCTTCACCTGCGAGTGCGTTCATCAGGCTGGATTTGCCGACGTTGGGTTGGCCAATCAGCACCACATGCATGCCTTCGCGTAATAATTTGCCTTGGGTGGCGGTGTCCATCACGCGGGCGAGTTGCGCCGAAATTTTATGCAATTTACCGCGCGCATCGGCGGCTTCGAGAAAATCGATGTCTTCTTCGGGGAAATCGAGCGTTGCTTCAACCAGCATTCGTAGATTGATTAAATCATCAACCAGCGTATGCACTTCGCGCGAGAATGCACCGTCGAGTGATTTCAGTGCTGATTTCGCGGCGGCTTCGGATTGAGCGTCAATGATGTCGGCAACGGCCTCGGCTTGGGCTAAGTCGAGTTTGCCGTTTAGAAATGCGCGTTTGGTAAATTCACCCGGCTCGGCGTGGCGCGCACCGAGTTCGATGCAGCGTTTCAAGAGCATATTCATCACCACAGGGCCGCCGTGGCCTTGCAGTTCGAGTACGTCCTCGCCGGTAAAGCTGGCAGGATTCGGGAAAAACAGTGCGATGCCTTCGTCGACGGTGCTGCCGTCTGCTGCTTTGAAATGAGCGAAATGGGCAAAACGGGGTTTTAACGCTGATTGTGGTCGGCCAAGTAGCCCTTCAATCAGTGCTTGTAGATTGTTGCCAGAAATACGAATCACGCCCACGCCGCCACGACCGGGGGCGGTAGCAATCGCGGCGATGGTGTCGGGGGTGTAAAGCATGATGAAATCCGATTGTTTTGAGTATTGCTATCTAGGCTTTGAAATTAATAGCCTACAAGGCAATACCTATTGGTTAATTAGTTTTTGTGCGAATAAGAAAACGCCGCCCGAAGGCGGCGTTTTATGCCTTGCTAGCTATTTTTGGCTAATATGGCTTGATTTTCAATTTTCTTGGTAATCACATATTGCTGAATGATCGACAAGATATTGTTCACGACCCAGTACAGTACCAAACCAGCAGGGAAGAAGAAGAAGAATACCGAGAACGCGATAGGCATCCACTTCATCATTTTCGCTTGCATTGGATCTGGTGGTGGTGGCGACAGTGTCGTTTGCACGTACATCGATACCGCCATAATCAATGGCAAGATATACAGTGGATCTGGCACTGACAAGTCATGAATCCAGAACGCCCATGGTGCTTGGCGCAACTCAACTGCGGCCAACAACATCCAGTAGAAACCAATAAAGACGGGGATCTGTACCAGCATCGGCAAGCAGCCGCCGAGTGGGTTGACCTTCTCGGTCTTGTACATTTCCATGACCGATTGTTGGAACTTCACGCGGTCATCGCCGTGACGTTTCTTCAGTTCTTCCATGCGCGGTGCAAGAATGCGCATTTTTGCCATTGAGCGGTAGCTGGCGCTCGCTAATGGGAAGAAGGCCGCTTTCAGCAATAGCGTCACGATGATGATCGACCAGCCCCAGTTGCCGACTAAGCCATGGATAAATTCCAGCACGGCAAACAACGGTTGCGAGAAGATCTTGAACATGCCGTAGTCTTTGACGAGGTCAAAGCCAGGTGCAACGGTTGCAAGGCGTTTGCTTTCTTGCGGTCCGATGTAAATCGGTACGCTCTTTTCAAACTTTTGACCCGCTGCGATCGCAGGCAAATCAATTACGGCATCCACGGCATACATGGTGCTATCGGCTGATTTTGTATCGTCTTTCCAATTACGCAGCAAGAATTTGCTTGGCGTATTGTTTGCTGGCGAGCCTATTGGATTCATAATCCAGCCGCTAACGAAATAATGTTGGATCATTGAAGTCCAACCGTCTTTCACGTGCAGCTCATAGATCGTCTCATTAGGGCGATTGGCGCTAGTTTGTTTGAACTTGTCGATGCTAGATTCAGCTTTGGCAATTTTGCTGAAATCGACTTTTTGAAACTTGTGCTCTTCCGAATAAACCGCAGGTCCGGTAAAAGTATGTGTACCAAACATGCCTGGGTTTTCAACTTTGCCGTCACGCATCAAGCGATAGTAAGCGCTGGTCGTGATTGGCGCAGTACTGCCATTGACGATTTCGTACTTCACATCGACCAAATAATGGTCACGTTTGAAGGTATAAATCTTGGCAACTTTAACCCCGTTCGGGCCAGCTGTTTCGAGGCGAACAGCGACTTCATTTTGGCCTTCAGTCAGCGTGTAGCTGGTTTGAGCCGCGGTGAATAGGCTCTTATGCGTTGGCATGCCTTCGCCGAGTAAGCCCGTTTGAGCGACGTACGTGTGCTCGCCTTCGTCTTGCAATAAGACAAACGGCTTGCTTTTATCTTTGGTTGCGCCGACTTTTAATAATTCAACATGACGCAGATCGCCGCCATTTTCATCAATCACAGCACGGAATAAATCAGTCGTCACTGTGATTCGCTTACCTTTGGCGAGGCTACTGGCTTCGGGTGCGGATACAGTAGGGGCGGAGGTCGTTGCGCTGCCCGATGTGCTGCTTGATGCGGCTGTGGCTACTGCGCTGGCAGTTTTGGGTTGCGGAAAACGCTCCTCCATGTACTTTTGCCAGAAAAACAGAATGCTGAAAGACAGCGCAATAAAGAGGATTAGTCTCTTAGTATCCATTTGAACGGAAGAGCTCCCAACTCGGCGGGTTAAGTAGTAAAACAAAAAAGATCTGAATGCGGCTTAGACGACTCGCGTTCAAATTTTTGCACGACTTACTATATTACGGAACAGGATCATGCCCACAACCACCCCAAGGATGGCATCGGCACAGACGTTTTGTTGTTAGCCAACTGCCTTTTAATGGCCCGTGTCGACTGACTGCTTCAATGCCATATTGCGAGCACGTGGGCGTGAAGCGGCAGCGAGGCCCCAGCAGTGGACTGATCATCAACTGATAAAGTTTCAGCAGTGTGATGATAAGGCGCGACATTGCTTTAATCGTTTAAATAAACTGAGTAAGGCAAGCCTTGCCGCTGCACCATCGCGACGTTCGAAAGGTTTTCGTGATCGTACGACCACATCCAAACCCAGTAAATGCTCCGTATTTTGACGGAACAAGTCGCGAACAGTACGTTTGATGTAATTACGACCAACGGCGCGTTTGTCGGTTTTTTTGCCGACCACCAAACCTAAGCGAGCCTGCTGGCTTTGATTGGGTTTGCCTAAAACTTGGAAGTAATCGTTGCTCACGGACGCACGCAAATTAAAAACGGATGAAAATTCATCCGTTTTTAATAAGCGTGCATCACGCGCAAAGCGATAGCGAGGTGCGCTCTGCATGCCGTTCAAAACGGAAGCAGGTGCTTGGGTTCGCAACAGCTTAAGCCGATAATACTTTGCGACCCTTGGCGCGGCGTGCGTTAAGAACGCGAACACCACCAACGGTTGACATGCGAGCGCGGAAGCCGTGAGTGCGCTTACGTTTGATTACAGAAGGTTGGAAAGTACGTTTCATGACTAAATCCTAAGTGCTAATTGGGCAGTAAACACGTGATTTAATCAGTGTTGCTAGTATCTTGTCAAGTCAATAGCAAGATTAAACATCGCGTGCTGCTCAATCTTGCTTGTGGATAAGTCCTGCACTTGCGGGTACAATGCACTGCTCTTGGTAGCGCTCTGTGGCCCAGTGGCTTTCGGCTTAGATTGATCGGATGATCGAACCTAAATGAAACGACTCGCGCCACAAAACTTCATGCCCATCCAAATAAACTTCATTGAAGTCTTGGTCTTTGATCCTAGTACCAAATAGATTTTTCTCCGTGGTGAAATGCGCTTTATGCAACTAACTCTATGCCGCACGGTTGATGCGCTACCGTCATTTACAATTGTCCAAGGTGATTTTTCCTGATGCAAATCGACACACTCTGGGCGCATTGTTTGAATGAACTACAGCAAAATCTGGGCGCCAGTCAGTTTAATATCTGGATTAAGCCTTTAACGGCGCAGATGATGGATGAAACATTAGTCATCGCCGTGCCCAATCAGATTTTTTTACAATTTATTCGTGACCGTTATTTGGGCATGATTGAGATGGCCGCTGCCAAGCTATGCAATGGCGTGCCGCCGCCAATCGAGCTAAAAGTCGGGCAAATGGCAGCACCTGCGCCAAGAATGGCTGCGGCTACCGCGAGTTCAGCGGCGACTTTGGGTGGGGCTGCGCAGCCGGCGGCACCTGTTAAGCAAACCAAGCGATTTGATGCCAGCGGTGCTAGCCATGAAACCACGCGCTTGAATCCTTCGCATAGCTTTGATGCCTTGGTGACAGGTAAAGCCAATCAGGTGGCGCGCGCTGCGGCGATGCAAGTCGCTGAAAATCCTGGCGTGAGCTACAACCCGCTATTTGTATACGGCGGCGTGGGCTTGGGTAAAACGCATTTGATCCAAGCGATTGGTAATTTCGTCCATCAGCACAATCCGCAGGCCAAAATTCGCTATATTCACGCCGAAAAATACGTGCAAGACGTGGTGAAAGCGTATCAGCACAAATCATTTGATGAGTTTAAGCGTTACTATCATTCGCTAGATTTATTGCTGGTCGACGATATTCAATTTTTCGTCGGCAAAGATCGCACACAAGAAGAGTTCTTCTATCTATTTAATGCGCTGCTCGAAAGCGGTAAGCAAATTATTCTTACGTCGGACAAAATTCCACGTGAAATTGATGGCTTGCAAGAGCGTTTAACTTCGCGGTTTTCTTGGGGTTTGATCGTGCCGATCGAGCCGCCAGAAACCGAAATGCGCGTGGCGATTTTGTTGAAAAAAGCCGAAGCCGAGCATTTCAAGCTCGATGCCAATGTCGCTTTTTTTATGGCCAAAAATATTCGCTCCAATGTGCGTGAGTTAGAGGGCGCACTCAAGCGCGTCTTGGCCTATGTGCGCTTTACCAATCAGCCGATTACGGTGGAGTCAGCCAAAGAAGCGCTGCGTGATATTTTGGCTTCCGGTAATCGCCAAGTGTCGGTTGAAAATATCCAGAAAACGGTCGCTGACTTTTACAAAATTAAAGTGGCCGATATGCACAGCAAAAAGCGCACTCGCGATATTGCGCGGCCACGGCAAATGGCGATGACGCTGACCAAAGAGTTAACGCAAATGAGTTTGCCTGCCATTGGGGCTGCTTTTGGCGGTCGCGATCATACGACAGTGCTGCATGCTTGCCGCACAATCGAAGAGTTCCGCAAAAACGATAGCGAAATGGCGCATCAATACAGCGTATTGCTACAAATGTTGCGTTCTTGATTCGGACTACATAGTGCTGGTGTAGATATTGAGTGTGCAGGGTATTGCTTGCTGGCCATTTATCGCTATGGTCCGCAGTTAAATACCCTGTCGTCTAATGGGTGAAGTCATTGGCGTGTGCAAACTGTGGCGTTGATGCCGCCGTTTTGGTGGCTGAAAGCTTTCGCATTCCTGATTTTAGGCTCGATTTGCGGTAGAATCATGCGACTTGTGAAACATCTTTAAAACTTAAATGGGTGAGAGTAAATGCAACTGCTGCAAGCTGAACGCGATTCGCTCCTAAAACCGTTGGCCACTGTAACGGGTATTGTCGAACGTCGACATACCTTGCCGATCTTGTCGAATGTACTGATTAAGAAAAACGGCGATGCGCTGTCTTTTACCGGTACTGACTTAGAAATCCAAATTAGCAGCCAACAAACGGAAGGTTTTTCTGGCGGCGACTTTGCGATTACTGTTGCGGCGAAAAAAATGACCGATATTTTGCGGGCGATTCCCGACAAAACCGTCGTGTCGCTCGAAGAAGCCGAAGGCCGTTTGACGATCAAAGCAGGAAAAAGTCGCTTTGCCTTGCAAACACTGCCCGCTGCGGACTTCCCTGAATTGGCCGTTGATACTAATCTGCGCGCAACGATTCGCTTACCGCAAGGGCAACTGAAAGCCTTGCTCGGCCGCGTGCAATTTGCGATGGCGCACCAAGATATTCGCTATTACCTCAATGGCCTGTTTATGGTTACCGATGGTAATTTATTGAAATTGGTTGCGACTGACGGTCACCGTTTGGGCTTTGTGTCGACTGAATTGGCAACGTCGTTTGAGAAAAACGAAGTCATCTTGCCGCGCAAGACCATTCTTGAATTATTCAAATTGCTCGGCGATGTGGACGACGAAGTCACCATCGATATTGCGAGCAATCAAGTCAAATTTAGCTTTGGCAAAATCGTGATTCACAGCAAAGTGGTTGACGGTAAATTCCCCGATTACAACCGCGTGATTCCGCAAAACAATGACAAATTGCTCACCGTAGACCGTCAGGCGCTGTTGTCGTCGATGCAACGCGCAGCGATTTTGTCGAACGAAAAATTCCGTGGTGTTCGTTTGGTCTTGACCGACAGCACGCTGAAGATTTTGTGCAATAACAATGAGCAAGAAGAAGCCCAAGAAGAAGTTGAAGTGGGTTACAGCGGCGAGCCGCTCGATATCGGCTTTAACATTCAATATCTACTCGATGTGTTGACTAATTTATCGGTGGAAACCTTGCATTGCTACTTTGGCGATGTGAATTCCAGCGTCTTGGTCACGATTCCAGATAACGAACACTTCAAATACATTGTGATGCCAATGCGTATTTAGTTTGTGAGGCGTGAGGGGTGAGGCGTGAGGGGAAACCCTATGCCTCACCCTTCTGCTGAATGACACTTCACTCCTCACACCTTACTCCTCACTACAGACGCCATGACCGAAGAAAAAAACCTCCCGCAAGCCCCTGAAAGTGCCCAATCCGCTGATTACGGTGCCGATAGTATTCGTATCCTGAATGGTTTGGAGGCGGTTCGTAAACGCCCCGGCATGTACATTGGCGATACACAAGATGGCTCCGGCTTGCATCACATGGTGTTCGAGGTGCTGGATAACGCAATTGACGAGGCCCTAGCAGGGCATTGCGACACGATTCGCGTGATTATTCATGCCGATAGTTCGGTGAGTATTGAAGACAACGGTCGCGGTATTCCAACGCAGATTAAAGAAGACGATGAGTTCAAACGTTCTGCCGCTGAAATCGTCATGACCGAATTGCACGCCGGCGGTAAGTTCGACCAGAACAGCTACAAAGTATCGGGCGGCCTGCATGGGGTGGGGGTATCGGTTGTTAATGCGCTATCAGACTGGCTTCGCCTTACGATACGTCGTGATGGTAAGAAACACACCATGGAATTCCGCCTCGGTGAAGCGGTAGCGCCATTAAAAGAAGTCGGTGACACCGAACGCCGTGGTACTGAAGTGCATTTCATGGCTTCAGTTGAAACTTTTGGCTTGGTGGAGTTCCACTTTGAAATTCTTGCCAAACGGATTCGCGAATTATCATTCCTAAATAATGGCGTGAACATTCAATTGATCGACCGTCGTACCGGCAAAGAAGAAACCTTTAATTACACCGGTGGTGTCAGTGGTTTTGTTGAGTATGTGAACCGCACCAAAACCGTGTTGCACCCGCATATTTTTTATGCGATCGGTGACAAAGACGGCATGACCGTTGAAGTGTCGATGCAATGGAACGATTCATACCAAGAGTCGGTGCAATGTTTTACCAATAATATTCCGCAGCGTGACGGCGGTAGTCACATGACAGCCTTGCGCCAAGTGATGACGCGCACGCTGAATCAATACATCGATAGCCACGACTTTGCCAAAAAAGCCAAAGTTGAAACGGCCGGTGACGACATGCGCGAAGGCTTGACCTGCGTGCTGTCAGTGAAAATGCCTGATCCGAAATTCTCTAGCCAAACCAAAGATAAACTCGTTTCGAGCGAAATTGGCCCCGTGGTCAGTGAAGTGGTCAGTGGCGCTTTGGCTGATTTCCTGATGGAAAATCCGCTCGATGCCAAAATCATTTGCGGCAAAATTGTCGATGCTGCGCGGGCGCGTGAAGCTGCACGTAAAGCGCGTGAAATCACCCGCCGTAAAGGCGTTTTGGATGGACTTGGCTTGCCGGGTAAATTGGCCGATTGCCAAGAAAAAGATCCTGCTCTCTCTGAAATCTATCTAGTCGAGGGTGATTCCGCGGGTGGCTCAGCCAAACAAGGCCGTGATCGTAAATTCCAAGCGATTTTGCCACTGAAAGGTAAAATCCTGAACGTCGAACGTGCGCGTTTTGACCGTATGCTCGCCAGCCAAGAAATCGGCACGCTAATCATGGCGCTCGGTTGCGGCATTGGTAAAGACGATTTTAATATCGAAAAACTGCGCTATCACCGCATCATTATCATGACCGATGCGGACGTGGATGGTTCACACATCCGCACGCTGTTGTTGACGTTCTTCTACCGGCAATTGCCAGAATTGGTTGAGCGCGGTTATATCTACATCGCGCAACCGCCGCTATTTAAAGTCAAACAAGGTAAAAACGAAACTTACCTGAAAGACGAGCAAGAGCTGAAACAACATCTATTACGCGCCGCGATCAATGGCGCTGAGTTGATGCCAAGCGCCGGTGCGCCGAGTATTAGCGGCGAAGCGCTAGAAACTTTGGCGCGGCAGTATTTCATCACCGAAGCCGTCATCGAGCGCGAAAGCCGTTTCCTCGATCCAATGATTTTGAATGCCATGCTCACCATCACCCCGCTGGTACTCGACGATGAAGCCACTGCTTTGGATAGCATTGCCCGCCTACAAGCTGCGGTGAAACATCCGGCGTTTACCTTCTATGCCGATTTGGTCGACGCCGTATGGCAAATCCGTATCGAGCGCCGCCTGCATGGCGTGGTGACGATGCAATACATCGACTCTGATTTCGTCTTGTCGGGCGACTATGCCCAAATCTCGCGCATGGCCGAATCATTGATGGGCTTAGTGCAAGCCGACGCCATCATCCGCCGTGGCAACGCTGAGCAGCCAATTCGCAGCTTCAAAGAGGCGCTCGATTGGTTACTCGCTGAAGTGCGCCGCAATATGAGCATTCAGCGCTATAAAGGTCTGGGTGAAATGAATCCAGAACAGCTCTGGGAAACCACGATGGACGTTACTGTACGCCGCTTGTTGAAAGTGACGATTGGCGATGCCATCACCGCCGACGAAGTCTTCACCACCTTGATGGGCGACCAAGTCGAACCCCGCCGCCAATTCATCGAACAAAATGCGCTGGTAGCACGGAACTTGGACGTTTAATTCGAGGAAGATTAACTAAAAAAGGCGGAGGGATCCGCCTTTTTATTTGGTGCTTTATGATTTTGAAAGACAAAGTCATCATCCCGGCTGATGATAAATACCAGCAAGCAGGTGACGCGGCTGAGCGTGAGTTGGCTTTTTATTTGAAACGCTATTTTGCCGATGTACCTGACGTGTTGATTTTGCATGATCTTCGCTTGGTTCATCAGGACGAAGTTGCGCAGATTGATCATTTGGTGATTCATCCCGCTGGCATTACTACGATTGAAACTAAAAGCGTGGCAGGCAAGATTCAGATGAAAGAAGACAGTCAATGGATGCGTTGGTACAGCAATCAATCTAAAGGTATGGCATCACCGCTTATTCAAGCCAAACTACAAATTGATTTATTGAAGAAACTACTGCGTCATCATCTCCGCAAGCCTGAATTACTTGATCGCATTCCTTTTGAATCAATTATCGCCATTTCAACACAAGGCATTTTTATTCCGCCGAAAGTGAATGCGCCAACGAATGTGTATAAGTCTGATTTAATTGGTGAGCATTTGTTGGTCTGCGCGGCCAAATCAAAAGTTCTGCCTTTAAATGCGATGCAGAAAATTGCACAATTTTTAATACAGTGCCATACCCCAAAAACTGCAGTCCTCACTAAGCCCATTCAAACCGCTGCTGTCCCAGCCATACCTGTTGTTGTGCCTTTATCTGGAATGACGCACCTGAGCTATATCGGCGATCGTTTGAAGGAGGCTGGTTTTTTAAAAAGCCTATTGGGGGCTGAAAAATATCGTAAAGTTTATGTAACGCTCTGCAAAAAATGCGCTTCGCAGGATCTTGAGTTTCGGTACGGAAAATTTGGCTATTACCTTAAATGTCTGACATGTGATGAGAATACGAGTATCAAGCTGGATTGTCGGCTGTGTGGCCGCCAGGCCAAGCTACGTAAGGAAGAGCAATGCTTATTTGTGGAATGTACGCATTGTAATCTTTCGGAAGTCGTTCACCGCAACGATCAGCCATTGCCTGAGTTGGCGTGAGCCACTCAATTCCCCTCCTCGGTACGGCGTAGCCGAGTAGGGTGCGCAAGGCTTTATTTGCGCACGCGGATTGTTCGTTGGCGATTTGAATCGCATTCTTTGTATCGCCGCTCGATTCGTTTTCTTGGTGCGCAAATTCCTGCGGAATTTTCAC
>CAUPHX010000031.1:0-14683 GCA_963511125.1 uncultured Deefgea sp.
AGGATGGGGCATCGGGGTGGCGCTCTCGTTGGGTAGCGTGTTCAAGTCGCGTTCCATATGAGTCATATTACGCGCTCCTGCCGGCCGGCTCGCTGTACTTTTACAAGTTTAAAACACCAAATCTTTACACTTAACGAAGATTGCAAGCCAATCATATAAAAGCACCCATTTTTGCAACACACGACAACTTAGCAGAATATGCCCCATTCAAAAATGGGTCAGCGTCCCCTTGCTGGATATAAGCCACTTGGTGCGACTTAAGCGACACCAATCAGACCCAAATTATCGCCGCCATTATGGTCGTGACACAACGCCATCGATAACGGCTAATCGTCTTTGTATTGCTGCAGAGTAATTAAATAATCATTCATACCAAGAGGAAAAAGTTGCCAATACCACTTACTGACAAAAATCGACGATTCAGACACCTCAAAGGCCAGCAACATTACAACGCCAACTATTTACAAAAAAAATAAAAAACAGAAAGAAATAAGAAAGAAATTGAAAATTCGATGCATATGCACTTGTGATAACAGCAAAAAAACCACATGAAAATGATGTAGCTCTAAATCAAATTACTACACAAACATACCCAAAAAACCTACATCAGAACCCACTAATACCGCACCGCAACAAAAAAATACCTACGCAATACAAATTAAAAACATTATATCCTCATTAAAATAATGCACCGCACAATTTTAAAACCTAGAACGTTTGTAGTTATTGATTCTCACAAAAAATCACAATTAAAACTATTATTTTTTCTTAAGCAAAGTAGTTGACAAGCGTTTCATTTTGTAAATAAATAAGCAAAAGGCAACTCAAGCAAGGCTGAATTGCCCAATAAAAAGTCACAAGAAAAGCACAACCTTTCTAATTGCTGACAAACAATGCCGCCACGTATAGTACCAATTGCCCTGTGCAATTAATGCCAAAACCAATAATAGGATGGAGAACCGTATGTCACACTTCAATCGTTTTGCTATCGCAGCAATCCCTGCCGCAATCATGGCAGTATCTAGCTTCTCTTACGCTGCCGATGCGTGGAAAGAAGGTGTTACTTATAACGCGGGTAGCATTGTTAGCTACTCAGGCAATAATTACACAGCACTGGTTACTCATACAGCACACGGTGGTACCAATTGGAATCCAGCGTCAACCCCAACACTATGGACTGCGGCTGGTACAGTCGTATCGCCAACAGCAGCACCAACGGCTGCACCAACAACCACGCCTGTAGTAACGGCAACAGCGGCGCCAATTACGCCGACCGCAACTCCTGTAGTGACGACCCCACCGTCAACGAGCTGTGGCGCAGCAGCAACTTGGAATTCTTCGACCGTCTACAATGGCGGCGCAACCGTTGCTTATAATGGTAAAAAATTCACTGCCAACTGGTGGACTCAAGGTAATGCACCTTCAACCACAGAGCTGTATGGTCCATGGAAATACGTGGGTGAATGCGGCCCAACGACTGCACCAACTGCCGCACCAACTACAGCACCAACTGCAGCACCAACTGCAGCACCAACTGCAGCACCAACTGCAGCACCAACTGCAGCACCAACTGCCGCACCAACTACAGCACCAACTGCAGCACCAACTACAGCACCAACTGCCGCACCAACTGCGCTTCCAACGTTGGCACCAGGCCAAGAAGTTCCAGCACCAACCAGCGCGCAAGTGGGTTCTTACTTCACTCAGTGGGGCGTATATGGCCGTGACTACCAAGTCGCTGACATCATCAGCTCGGGTGCAGCACAACAGCTCACTTTCATTAACTACGCTTTTGGTAACATCTATCAAAAAAATGGTGGCTATGAGTGCGGTATCGTCAACAAACTCGAACCAGGTGCAACTAATCCTAACGCTCCAGGCGCAGGCACCGGTGGTGATGCTTGGGCTGATATCGGCTTGACAGCAAAACGCCGCGTTGATCCAGCAGATCAAATCAAGTGGGACGACAAACTCGCGGGTAACTTCCGTGAGTTACGTGCCTATAAGAAAAAATTCCCAGATACTAAATTGTTCATCTCTTTGGGCGGCTGGACTTGGTCTAAATGGTTCTCTGAAGCTTCGAAAACAGACGCACTACGCCAACAACTAGTGAAATCTTGTATCGACATCTACATCAAAGGTAACTTGCCTGTCTTTGATGGTCGCGGTGGCCCAGGCTCAGCAGCGAACATCTTTGATGGTATCGACATCGACTGGGAATTCCCAGGTGTACAAGGTGTTGGTTACAACACGGTATCGCCAGATGACAAGCGCAACAATACATTGCTGTTGGCTGAGTTCCGCAAGCAATTGGATGAATTGTCTGCGGCAAATCAGAAGAAATACTTGTTGACCGTTGCAATCGGTGTAGGTCGCGATAAGATCGAAATGACCGAGCCACGTGAGTACGCTCGTTACCTCGATTGGATCAACTTGATGACTTACGACTACAACGGCGGCTGGAATGCACAAGGCCCGACTGACTTCCAGTCTCACTTGTATCCAGATCCAGCAAGCCCAAGCTACAAGTGCTCTGGCAAACCAACTGACAAGTGCTATGGCGATCGCAGCTTAGTGTCTTACTACAATACAGATGACGCAGTGAATCTACTGCTGCAAGCTGGCGTGAATCCGAAGAAACTGGTTGTTGGTATACCTAAGTATGGCCGTGGCTGGACTGGTGTAACTAATGCAAACAACGGTCTGTACCAAAAAACAGCTGATGCAGCTAGTGGTACTTATGAAAAAGGCATCGAAGACTACAAAGTTCTGAAAAATGCACCAGGCACGGTTTATGTTCACCCTGTGACTAAGCAATCGTACAAGTTTGATGGCACTAATTTCTGGTCTTATGACACGCCAGAAGTCATCCAAACTAAGATTGATTATGCAAAAGCCAAAGGTTTAAACGGCGGCGTATTTAGCTGGTCTCTCGATGGTGATGACAGCGCTGCAACTCTGTCTAAAGCAATGGGTAACGCTCGTAAATAATTGAGCCACTCAAAGCTCAGTAAAACGACATTATTTAAGCCCCAAAAGCTGGATTTTCTCCAGTCTTTTGGGGCTTATTTTTTTGTTACTTTTTTAGCGCCATTCTCCAAAGTCAGCGTAATGAAACAGAAACAGTAGAAAGCCAACTACGTCATAACAAACCCAGAAATAAATACATTATGATGACGCGATAGCTATGGACTGGTGTAATTTATGTTTCGATTTATCTTACTTTTAGTGGGTTTTGCTTTTGGCTGGAGTATTGAAGAATGGCCAACGGCATTAATCATCGGCGCCATTGGCGCGGTCATTGGGCATTTGATTGACAGTCAAAATCGCAACACGCCCAAAGCACCAGCCTCGACAAGCCCTCCTGTCTCATTACATCAGCAATTTATTCAGCTACAGAGTCGGGTACAGCGCTTAGAGCAAGAAGTTCAAGCTTTGCGCGCTGGCCACGTTATGGCTGAAAATTCCAGCACCAGCAATACAGCCGAGACGACAAGCACCACGATTGAATCTATCGAGCCAACGATATCCGCGCCGATTGAACCTGTCACACCCAGAGCACCGCTGGTTACACCCCTTGCGCAGCAGCCAGCGCCACCATCTCGCCCTAGCCGCCCTGATACGGCCAGCACACCGAACATCGTTGACGAGCTATTTGCAAAAGCCAAAGCATGGTTATTGGGTGGCAATACCGTCGTGCGCGTCGGGATTTTGATTTTATTCTTTGGTGTCGGCTTTTTATTGTAATACGCCGCCGACAACAGCATGCTGCCGATTGAGTATCGCCTTGCTGGCCTTGCTGTCAGCGCGATCACGCTGCTTGTAATCGGTTGGCGACTGCGTGAAAAAAGAACCGGCTATGCATTAATATTGCAGGGTGGCGGCATTGGTCTGCTGTATATGACGATCTTTGGCTCACTCAAACTCTATCAACTCGTACCTGCAGGCTTGGCGCTCAGTTTATTGGTCGCGATTGGCGTATTTTCTGCTGCGCTGGCGATTTTGCAAAATGCGCGATCCTTAGCGGTGATGGGGATTATTGGCGGCTTTTTAGCCCCCATCTTGACGTCAACCGGCGGCGGCAGCCATGTGATGTTGTTTAGTTATTACGCGATTTTAAATGCGGGCATTTTTGGTATGGCATGGTTTAAAGCATGGCGACCACTCAATCTAATCGGATTTGTTTTCACTTTTTCAATCGCGACGCTCTGGGGCGCGCTGTCTTACCATCCGGATTTACTCGCGAGCACCCTCCCCTTCCTCATTCTGTTTTTCTTATTTTACGTGGCGATTAGTGTGTTGTATGCGCTGCGCCAAAGCTGCGACATCAAATCGCCCGTCGATGGCACCTTGGTATTTGGTACGCCGATTGTGTGTTTTGGCTTGCTCGCCAAACTGATGCATGGCGTTGAATATGGCCTCGCGTACTCAGCCGTCGTTATGGGGCTATTTTATTTAGGTTTGGGACTATTTTTAATCCGCCAACATAATCCTCGCCTCAAACTGATGTTGGAATCGTTGCTCGCACTCGGAATTATTTTTGCGACCTTGGCGATTCCACTGGCGTTCGACGGCAATGTCAGTGCCGCAATTTGGGCGCTCGAAGGCGCTGGCGTGGTGTGGGTGAGTTTGCGCCAACAACGTCGCTTGGCCTTATTCTTTGGTCTGTGTTTGCAGTTTCTAGCTGGTATCGGTTTTCTGGCTGGATACCATCACGCCAGCGTGCCAATCCTCAATGGCAATTACATCGGCGGCTTGATGCTGGCGTTGGCGGGGCTATTTTGCGGCTGGCAACTGCATAAAACTGAAACTGATTTTTGGCAACGTTATCAGTCCAAACTAAGCCCTACCGGCTGGATTGTCGCCACTTGGGGTTTCTTGTGGTGGGTCGGCAGCAATAGCGATGAAATACAAAGATTTATCGACTACTCACAACAAAATCTCGCCTTAGTGGTACTCGCGGTCGTTACCAGTACGATCTTTAGCTTCATCTGGCAACGCCAACAATGGGCTGCCGCACGTTGGCCAGCCCAAGCCTTACCCCTCGCTTTAGTCGTGCTCACCCTCGACCATACAGGCTATTTTTTCAATAACTTCATTTGGCCAATCGCGATTGCGGTCAATTTCTGGCTGTTATGGCGCCACGATGATGAAGGCCCGCAGACGCTCAGCGAAGGCCTACATCTCATCAGTCTATGGCTATGCATGGGTATAGTCGCACATGAATTAAACCTATTGCTCTTGAGTCATATACCCGAAGGCGTTTGGTCGCTCACTGCATGGCCACTGGCATTCAGCGCGGCTCTATTCCTACTGCTTAAACTGGGCAATCTGTGGCCGGTGACCGATTATCGCCGCGTGTATTGGGCGATTGGTCCATTGCCAATCTGCGGATTTTTGTGGCTTTGGGGGATTTTTAGCGCGTTTGCCGATGGCAATATGGCGCCACTACCGTATTTACCGCTACTGAACCCCATCGACATCATGCAATGGCTCTCACTGGGTATCTTGGCGATGTGGTTGCTGCGCTGCAAAGAGGAATGGCCTGAGTTTGCGTGGCCAAACACCTTGATTTTAGCCGCAGCAGGCGGGTCGATCTTTGTGTGGCTCAATGCGGTCTTGCTGCGCACGCTACACCATACTCAACACATTCCTTACCAAATCGACGCCTTGGCCGACTCCATGTTGGTGCAAATGAGTTTAACAATCTTCTGGACGCTGATTGCCTTGTCGCTCATGTTGGCTGCGACTCGCCGGATTGAACGCATACTGTGGCTGGTTGGTGCAGCACTATTGTCGGTCGTCGTGCTCAAGCTGTTTGTGTTTGATTTGTCGCGAATTAGCGGCATTGAGCGGATTGTGGCGTTTATTGGCGTAGGGATATTATTATTATTGATTGGCTACTTTTCACCGCTACCGCCGCGCAGTGCGGCCACGTCTGAGGAATCATAATGCGTCACTGGCTATTAGTTGCTTTGTTCAGTTCTGCCGCGTGGGCGAACCCCACGCCCGTTGACTTCAATTACAGCCAAGTCATCATTGCTCAAAATGGCAGCGCCCAATATCAACTCAGCCTGCCTTTGGATGTGTATCAACACAGCCAACGCAGCGATTTAGGCGATGTGCGGGTTTTTAATCAGGCCGGCGAATTAGTGCCTTATACATTACGCACGCCCCCCGCTGTAAAGCCAACGGTTCAATGGATTGCACTGCCGCTGTTTCCGCAAACTGAAGTCCAAAATACCGCGGGCAGCCAAACTAAAATACAGCGCAATAGCGACGGCAGTTTGATTCAAATTACGCAGCAAGCACTGCAAAAAAACATCACCAGCTATTTGCTCGACGCCAGCAAACTCAAAAAGCCCATCAATACGATCAGCTTTAGCTGGGAAAATCCAGAGTACTCTGGCCGGGCGTTGATTGAAGGCAGTGAGGACTTGCAATCATGGCGTGAAATTCAGCGTGGTTCGGTCATGAGCCTGCAATACCAAGATCAGCAGTTGGCGCAGCAAACGCTAGAATTTTCACAAACCAACGCGAAGTACCTGCGACTGACTTGGCCTGATGGCGCCCCCCAGTTACGCGAGGTGCAAGTGGGCCTAGTACAAGGCCAAGCATTCAGTAGCCACGAATGGCAGACCGTCAAGATTAACAAGAATGAGTCCGGCGCACTGTATTTCACCTCGCTGATTGCAACACCGATTGAGCAAATGCGGATCACGCTACCGCAAGTGAATACCATCGTACGCGCCACGCTGTCATCACGGCCACGCAGTGATGCGGCTTGGCAGGCTCGTTGGCAAGGTGTCTTATATCGCCTCACCAAGAACAATATCGAGACCAGCAATACCCCATCCATGTTTAACGCTAACAACCATACTGAATGGCGCCTACAGATCGATACCCAAGGTGGCGGTGTAGGAAATGGTCAGCCAAAGATTGAAATGGGCTGGGTGCCCAGCCGTTTAATTTTTGTAGCGCGTGGCGATGCGCCATTTACTCTGGCCTATGGCAACCAACAGATCGACAGCGCAGCACAAAGCGAAGCGGATTTATTAATTTCACCCAGCAGTGTCATTCCGAGCGCCAGCGTAGCTAGTGCGGTGCTCAATCCGAATCCGCGCTCACAAAGTGATCCAGCACAACAAAAGAAATGGCTACTCTGGGGCGCACTGATATTGGCAGTTGGCGTATTGGCCGTGATGGCGCGTAGCTTGATGCGACAACTCAAATCACCCCAAAAATAAAAAACCGCCAGGCTGGCGGTTTTGCTTTACAACTCATTTCAGCGCGGTGGCGATGTCCGAGAAGGTTTGAGTTCACGATCCGTTTTTTGCCAGCGTTCGTGATGCTCGCGAATCAAATGAATAGCATCTTCAATCGTATCGACCACAATCGGAATTTGCATATCGACCGGGCTGGCCAAACCTGCATTATTATCGACCATATAGTGCTGCGCCCAATCGACCAACTCATGCCACATTTCACCGACCAAAATAATCGGCGTGTCGTAGAGTTTGCGCACTTGAATCAATTGCCACACCATCGACAATTCCAGCAAAGTACCAATCCCACCCGGCGTTACAATAAACGCATTCGAGCGCATGATGAAATGATGCAGCCGTGAAAAAAACGTTTTATGTTCAAACACGCGACCAACAAAATCATTCACGTTTTGCTCAAAATCCAAATCAATCCGAATCCCCACCGAGGATTCGGGTTTATTGGGCGCCCCTTGGCTGGCACCTTCATTCGCTGCCTGCATCAAGCCCGGCCCACCGCCCGTCACAATCCGGCAACCCATTGCAGCGAGTTGAGAGGCCAGTTGTTTGACAGCCTCATACGCAGGCGTGTTGTCTTCAATCCGCGCCGAGCCAAAAATGGTCACATGGTAATCAGGGGTGTGCGCCGGCCGCAAACGCGACAAATCATCGACCGCATCCCATAGTTTCAAAACGGCTGAACCAACAATATCCAGCGCCTCTTCGTCGTCGATTACGCCGACGGGTTTATTGTATTCATTAATCATGGCATTTCACTTATGTTGCGTGCCTTGTGGCAACGACTATTTTATCTTAGTCAGAAAAACAAATTCTGTAAGCATTTAAAGCAAGGCTTTCAATAAAGTATTGATCTTGCTATACACCGTCAGCCATTCTAGCGTGAGTGATTACAATTTTCTTGGTATTTATTTTCCCTTGCGTTCACCCAACAAACCCACAGCAACCCACTGCGAAACGATCCTTGGCATGACCTCTGCCATTGGCGCGTAAGTTGAAGCTAAAAAAGTGACATTCCCTTGCCCTAAAGCATTTCAAAGCCTAGTTTTAAGCAAGCGTATTTCGAGAATCCAGTCATGATTGTGTTTGAACTCGTTTGGAATCAGCAACAACAATGGACGGGCATTTTCGCCCACGATGCAGCATCACACGCCGAGCACCTTGGTACCGCATTATTCAATCAAGAATTAGATGCGCTCAGTTGTTTTGCCGTTGGCAATAGCGAAAACACGCTCAGCCCGTCCATCGTGGCGCTGGAACAAACTGAAAATGGCATCATGCAGCCGAATGCCGGACGGTTTTATTTTCAGATTCAACACGCCAGCGATTTTAATCCGCTTGGCAAAATGGATATGGCATGCGGTGCTTGGTACACCGCCGCCAGCACCAACAGCCATGCCGCCAATCCCAGCAAACCCGTATTACTGGAATTACTCAGCTTAATTGTCAGTGATGCAGAAACAGCGGCACTCGAAACCACACTCACCAAAGCGCCGCAATTGATGCTCAATTTGCTGAAATTGGTTAACTCAGTTGGCATGGGCAATACCAACCCAGCCCGCAGCATTCGCCAAGCCATCACAATGTTAGGGCGCCGACAATTACAACGCTGGCTGCAATTACTCTTGTACGCCGAGCAATATGGCGACAATGGCACACCGTCGATTTTAATTGCCGCAGCAATGCGCGGAAAACGACTTTCGCTATGGGCTGAACAAGGCTGGTTAGGCAATATCAGCGCTGATGAAGCGTTCATGTGTGGGATGTTATCGCTATTGGATCGGCTCTTTGGCGAGCCACTCGAAAAGCTCCTCGCGCCACTCCCGCTTGAACCACATTTGCGTTCGGCCTTGCTGGCTGGCGAAGGTATTTTAGGCCAGTCATTAAGTCAACTCACCGCACTAGAAGCCGGCGATTTGCACAACCCCATTTTACAGCCGCTACTGGCCAAACAAGCCAGCTGGGTCAACAGCGATCTCAAAGCAATCACCTGGGTACATCGCTTAATTTATGAGTCAATCTAAAGTGACAACCGTCAATGAACTCGGCGCCAACAGCCAAATCATCAATGATCTGGTCGCCTCACTGATCACGCTGGATTTACAAGGCTATATTACTGGCTGGAATAAAGGTGCTGAACAACTGTTTGGATACACCGAGCAAGATGTGCTGGGTCAGCATATCTTGATGCTGTATGCCGATGAAAGCCCCGACGACAGTGATTTTTTTAATGCCGTCATGGTGCATGGCCACGCGCAGATGGAGGTCTTGCGCCGCAAGAAAAATGGCGAGGTTTTTTGGACAAATATCCACCTCACCTTAGTGCGCGACGACAACAATAAACCGATCCGAATGATTGGTTACCTCACCGACATCACCGAGCAACTCGAGGTCGAAGAAAAAAACCGCCTGTATAGCCATATTTTCGAACAAGCCAGCGATGCCATTGTGATTACCAACTTGGATTTTCGCTGCGTCGGCTGCAATGCCGCCTACCTCCAAATTACCGAAAGAAAAATCGAACAGACCTTAGCTCAGTTACCCAGTTTTTTGCAGACCTTACCCCGCGAATCAACGGCGCTGACCGAATTGCACGAACAACTTAAATTACACAACCACTGGGAAGGTGAACTGTGGGATGAGCGTGCCTCTGGGACACGCTACCCCATCCACCTAGCCATTAGTGGCGTGAAAAATAAACGCGGCGAACCGACCCATTACTTCGCCGTTTTTTCTGATTTAAGCGAACAACGACAAGCCGAAGCCCAAATTCATCGGCTGGCGTATTATGACCCACTGACCAATCTACCCAATCGCACGATGCTATTTGCCTTGCTAGAGCAAGCTTTAACCGAAGCGCGGCGCAATCATCATCACGGCGCGCTACTCTGCTTTAACATTGCGCGCTTCAAAGCGCTCAATGACTCGTTTGGGCATAGTGGTGCAGACCAAGTACTTATTGAAGTAGCAAAACGAATCCGCAGCAGCTTGCGGGATGAAGACGTGGTATCGCGCTTTGCTGCGGATGAGTTTTACATTGCCTTATTTGATATTCGCCATCGTGACGACGCTGCGATGTTGGCTCAGCGCGTGCTAGAAAAGATTAATCATCCCTTTACGCAGGGTAGTGAGGAATTACTACTCAATGCCAATATCGGGATCAGCGTTTACCCCGATGATGGCCGCGATGCTGAAAAGCTCATCAATCAAGCGGCGGTTGCGCTGCATCGTGGTAAACAAGCGCAGCAGGATATGCTGTTTTATTCGCCCGAAATGAATCAACGTTCAATGGCGCGGCTGAAATTATCCAGCGAATTACACCACGCCCTCGAACGCAATGAATTACAACTGTTTTATCAAGCACAGTTTGATTGCAAATCGGGAAAACTAGTCGGTGCCGAAGCCCTGATACGCTGGCAACATCCAGTGCGTGGCTTTGTATCACCCGTCGAATTTATTCCCTTTGCCGAAGAAACCGGGCTCATTTTACCAATCGGCGAGTGGGTATTGATGCAAGCTGCAAGGCAACTATCGCAATGGGATGAAGCCAACCTCCATCTGCCACGTTTAGCCATTAATCTGTCAGCACGACAATTCAAAGCCAATTTACCTGATCAACTCACTCATCTGCTCAGCCATCTACAGCTTCACCCCAGTCGCATTGAATTAGAACTCACCGAGTCGATGTTAATGCAAAGCGATGAGGCCACGATTAGTTTACTCACCCGACTCAAAGCAGCGGGTTTTTCATTGGCCTTAGACGACTTTGGCACCGGCTATTCCAATTTATCTTACCTGAAACGCTTTCCACTCGATTATCTCAAAATCGATCAAAGCTTTATTCGAGGGCTACCTGATGACAGCGGTAGCGCTGGTTTAGTCCACGCGATTTGTGCGATTGCGCGCAGTTTGAATTTGCGCCTGATTGCCGAAGGCGTGGAAACCCCCGAGCAACTCGCCTTTTTGCAGCAACTTAATTGCGAACAAGTACAAGGCTACCTGCTCTGTCGGCCACTTCCTTGCGCTGAATTTGAAAAATTAC
Organism: uncultured Deefgea sp.; assembly: GCA_963511125.1. GTDB lineage: Bacteria > Pseudomonadota > Gammaproteobacteria > Burkholderiales > Chitinibacteraceae > Deefgea. The sequence goes on from CAUPHX010000031.1 coordinate 11,323, forward strand.
TGACTGTCAAAGCTGAAATTTAACTTGCCATTATTGACGCGCTCGTTAAGAATAAGCCTCGAGGTGAACAGCCTGCTCGACCATTTATTACTCATTTATTAATAGGAAAACATCATGGGTTTACTCGATTCTTTAGCTGGTCAACTATTAGGTGGTAACAATGCAGAAGGCGGCATGGGCGCTTTAGCCGGTTTACTCGAGCAACAAGGCGGCGTTTCTGGCTTGATCGAAAAATTCCAACAAGGTGGCCTCGGTGAAATTGCCCAATCATGGGTTGCCACTGGCGCTAATCTACCGATCTCTGCCGAGCAAATTGAATCGGTCATGGGCAATGAGATGATTGCTTCAGTGGCTGAAAAATTTGGGGTTAATCCGCAAGAGGCCGCAGGCCAAATCTCAACGCTATTACCCCAATTAATTGACGGTTTAACACCCAATGGTGAAGTTGAAGCCGGTAGCACTGACTTGATGGGTGCGGCAATGGGTCTGTTAAAAGGCAAACTATTTGCTTAAGGTATAGCCAGCTAGCCATTGATTAATAATGCCTAGCATTACATACCCACCAAACGGCCCAAGGGCCGTTTTTTTACGTCCGCAGTGTTTTTCCAAGTCGCTCAATGATTGAAGACCGCCAAGTATGAAATAAATTCAACATTAATCCGAGCAATTACCCCAGCCATACACTAAATTACAGAATCCCATCAAAAAACCATGTTCTGTGGATATGACGAATTCAAGCAATCCATTTGTGATTCCAGCATGGCTAGATCCCATTCCGGTAGGCATCTTCGTGACAGATGCCACGGGATTATGCTGCGATACCAATCGCGCTTGGCAAATGCTATTTGGGCTAAGCCATGCAGAAAGCCTAGGTACAGGCTGGATTCAGCATATTCATCCAGACGACCAATCCACTACATTTGCACAATGGCATAAAGCGGTTGAGAACAATGCGTCATTTGAAATGACTTTTCGTATTTTGTTACCCGATGGTGAGATCCGCCATGTTTTGTCGCAAGGGACTCCTCAATTTAATTCACAAGGCGAACTCACTCACTACATTGGCAATGTGGAAGACATCACCGCACTCAATAAATTAAGTCAGCAAATTAGTGAGCGCGAGCAGCGGTTTGCGCATTTGCTGCGCAATATTCCAGGCATGGCCTATCGCTGCAAAAATGATGCGGATTGGACATTAGAATATTGCACTGCGGGCAGTTTAGCCCTCACTGGCTATCCACCTGAAGACCTGATTGAAAGTAAAATCATCGCGCTGGCCAGCCTCATTCACCCAGATGATATCGACTGGCTATCAGAAAAATGCCAACGCAATATTGCGACCCACCTGCATTGCAGCAACGAATACCGAATCACGACTGCGGATGGCCGTGAAAAATGGGTATGGGATCAAGCCGATGGGATTTACGATCAAGATGGGCAACTCCTCTTTATCGAAGGTTTTATCAGCGATATATCTGAGCGCCGCCAACGCGAATTACAGCTTGAGCAGGCGCAGCAGCAATTGCAAAATAGCTACGATCAATCGCCCGACATGCTGCTGAGCATCGACCCTCATACCACATTGATTGTCGACTGCAATCAAACGCTACTCAGGAAATTAGGATGGTATAAACATGAAATTATTGGCAAAACAGTCTTAGAGATATATACGCCAGCATCCGCAGAACTAGTGAGTAAAGAAATTCTTCCTTGCTACCTCATGAGCGGTACATTGGAAAATATCCCCCTTGAAGTCATGTGCAAGAATGGTCAGGTTCTGCATGTTTTACTCAGCAGCAAAGCCACCCAAGACGAATTTGGAAAAATGATATTGTCACACTCCGTCTGGCGTGATGTGAGCGTAGTTTGGCAAGCCGAGCAAGAAAAAAAAGACAAAGAGCGCACGATCAATGCAATCATGACCGCCACACCGATTCCAATGGCGGTGAACAATCCAAACCATGAAATCACCTTCCTCAACCCCGCCTTTACCGAATTGTTTGGCTATACCTTAGAAGACATCCCCAACTTAGCCAAATGGTGGCAATACGCTTATCCAGATCCAGCCTACCGCGCCTGGGTAACCCAAGAGTGGCAATCTAGGCTGGAGCAAGCCCAAAGCAGTGGGCAAGACTTTGCGCCTTTCGAACTGGTGGCCTATAGCAAAGATCAAAGACCGCTGGATATCTTAGTGTCCGCCACCCCTCTGCACCAGAACTGGGATGGAGAGCACTTAGTGACATTAGTTGATCTCACCGCACAATATCAGCAGACAATCATCCTCAATGAGCGCGAACAAAGCTATCGCCAATTATTTGAAAACACGGGGATTTCGATTTGGAATCAGGATCAATCAAAACTACTGCTGCATCTGCAAGCATTACGCGCGAGTGGCGTCACTGATTTCCCCGCTTATTTAAAGCAAAATCCAGCAGCTGCGTATCAGATGTTGGACTTAATCAAGGTGATCGACGTAAATCAGGCCACCTTAAAATTATTTGGTAGCGATAATAAAACTGACTTTCTACGCAGCTTTACCCGTCTTTTTGGCGAAGGTGCTGATCAAGTGGTTCGGGAAGAGCTCTGTGCATTTTGGCGTGGTGACCTCACTTTCCACAGCGAGGTCAATTTGGTCAGCTTGCAAGGAGAATCCATTCAAGCCGTACTCTCTTTCCCTATTCCGCAAAATTTAAACGAAGCACGCCATGTGCCCGTCAGCATCAACGACATTACCCAGCTCAAAGCCAGTGAACACAAGCTATTGGCTAGCCGTGCGCAGTTTGCGGGGATGATTGATGCTGCGATGGACGCCATCATCACCACCGATGCCGAATTTAATATCATTCTATTTAATCGCGCCGCTGAGCAAATGTTTGGCTTCTCCGCCCATGAAATCTTGGGCGCACCGATAGAAACGCTCATCCCGATGCAGATGGCGGCCAGCCATCGGCAACACATGCATGCGTTTGCCAACCAAGGCAATCAAACCCGCAAGATGGGCGGCAAAGTAACGCGCCAAGTCGAAGCGCAACGCGCCGATGGATCGACCTTCCCTGTCGAAATTGCCATTTCTTACTCCGATAACTATGGCGTACCGATTTATACCGCGATGGTACGCGACATCACCGAACGCATCGCTTACGAAGACAATCTACTGCAATTGGCAGAATCATTAGAATTGCGAGTGCAGCGACGCACCCAAGAATTGGTGATCGCCAAACAACAAGCCGAACAAGCCAATCAAGCCAAAAGTTCATTTTTGGCCAATATGAGCCACGAAATCCGCACGCCGCTCAATAGTATTTTGGGGATGGCCAATTTAGCTTTGCGCTCTGGCTTAAGCGATAAGCAACGTGATTAC
>CAUPHX010000032.1:0-14403 GCA_963511125.1 uncultured Deefgea sp.
ATGGTGAAGCAAGGCGGTCGTTTGGTTTATGCCACATTCAGCTTTTAGAGTAGTGAAAAATAAGCCATTGTTAAAGCTTTTTTTGCGACGCAACCTGAGTTCAAATTTCTTTATTAACGTGAAATCTTTAAAAAAGAGCGCGTGGAAATTGAACTTAGCTCTGAATATTTGCAACTTAGCCCGCAAAAGCATCAAACGGATGCCTTCTTTGCTGCGGTATTAGAGCGTTCTGTTCCAGTGGCTGTTGCCGAATAAGTCTAAATTCCGGGCGGTAATAAAAAAGACCTACTTTTTTCAGTAGGTCTTTTTGTTTATTTGACGACGCGTAGTGTTGGTTTACCTGTTGGGCGTGGCGGTGGATCTCTGGGTTCATCACCATCTGCCCGGCTTTCGGGTGAACTTTCTGGTGTGCCATCGGCATCGGCCGATGAATCCTCGTATTCAAAGCCCATTCCTTCGCCATTTTCTCGTGAGAAAATAGAAATAACGGCTCCAACGGGAATCACGATATCACGCGATACACCATTAAATCGTGCCGAGAAGGTAATGAAGTCATTGGCAATCAGTAGGTTACGGCAAGCGCTGTAGCTGGTATTGAGCACAATTTCGCCATTCTTGACGTATTCCATTGGCACTTGCATTTTGCCGCGTACAGAGACAACCAAATACGGCGTAAATCCTTGGTCTGAGCACCATTCATGGATGGCACGTAGTAGGTAAGGCTTGGTAGAAACGGTTTGCATAAGGTCTTCTCCGTGAGGTGTTAGGGGTGAGGTGTGAGATGTGGGCATTTTATTCGCCTCACTCCTTTCCCCTCACTCCTCACTTAATTACTTGCGCATTGCTTTTTCGTTAGCAGTCAGCGAGTCAATAAAGGCTTCGCGGCTGAAAATACGCTCAGCATACTTCATCACTGGCGCTAAGCCTTTAGTCACTTCGATGCCGTAGTGTTCAAAGCGCCATAGCAATGGTGCAATCGCTACATCGAGCATAGAGAATTCTTCACCCAAAATAAATTTCTGTTTGGTGAACAGTGGGGCGATTTGCGTTAGATTGTCGCGAATCGTGATCCGGGCTGTTTCGAGGGCTTTTTTCGTCGCGCTACTGTCTTCAAGCGTTTTAACATGAATAAATAATTCACGCTCCAAATTAAACAGCATCAATCGAGCGCGAGCGCGCATCACTGGATCGGCGGGCATCAATTGTGGGTGCGGGAAACGCTCGTCAATGTATTCATTGATGATATTTGATTCATACAATTGCAATTCGCGCTCTACGAGAACAGGAACTTCATTGTAGGGATTCATGATGGCGAGATCTTCTGGCTTGCTGTGAATATCCACATCGAGGATCTCGAAATCCATTCCTTTTTCAAATAGCACAATACGGCAGCGGTGGCTAAATGGGCACGACGTGCCAGAATATAATTTCATCATGATGGATATACCTATCGACTTTTTAGAATAAATGGGATTTTACTATTTTTACTGCATAATATCTATACAATGTAGGATAAGTACTTGTAATGAAAAAGAAAATAGGCAATAAAAAAGGGCGGAAATCCGCCCTTTTTCTAACCGAAATAATTAATGAATATCTTTCCAGTATTCTTTTTTCAGTAGGTAAGTCAGTGGTACTAAGATAAACAAGAGGAACAATACGACGGCGTAGCCGATTTGTTCACGTTTTACTTGGGCTGGTTCAGACATGTAAGTCATGTAGTTCACCAAGTCCGCCATACGTTGGTCGAACTCGGTGTTGTCAAAACCACCACTTTCAGTACCGCGAGTCAACATGCCTGGTTTGACCAATTTCAAGGTTTGAACATCATGTCCACCTTCTTTCTTGGTCTCCAGAATTTGTTCACCCTGAAGCTGCCACAATACGTGTGGCATACCTACTTTATCAAATACCAGATTGTTCCAGCCGGTTGGGCGAGTTTCATCACGGTAGAAGGTGCGTAGATAGGTGTACAGCCAGTCAGAGCCACGTGAGCGTGCAATTAAGGTTAAATCCGGCGGTGTTGCACCAAACCAGACTTTGGCCTCTTTGGCATCCATCGCCACTTTCATTGGGTTGCCCACTTTGTCGGTGGTGAACATCAAATTGTCTTTGATTTGATCTTCGGTCAAGCCAATGTCGGTTAAGCGGTTGTAACGCATCGCCACAGCACCATGGCACGATAGACAGTAGTTCACAAAGGTTTGCGCGCCGCGTTGCAGACTTTCTGCATTGCGTAAATCGATAGGCGCTTTATCCAGGTGAACATTGCCACCTGCCGCGTGGCCAGTTACGGCAACGCTAGCAAGGAGTGCAAATAATAGTGAGTTAATTATGTTTTTCATTGTATTTTCCTCACTTCATCGTTACACGGTCAGGAACCGGTTTCGTTTTATCGATTTTGGTATACCAAGGCATCAATAGGAAGAATAGGAAATAAATGATCGAAAACACGCGTGACATGAATGTGCCTAATTCCGTTGGTGCTTGAGTACCCAAATAACCTAGGCTTAGGAAGGCAATCACAAATAACGTCAATGCAGTTTTGAAAATCGGGCCGCGATAGCGGATCGATTTCACTGGTGATCTATCGAGCCAAGGCAAGAAAGCAATAATCACGTTCGATGCGCCCATGGCTAATACGCCCCAAACTTGCATGCCGAAGAACGATGGCACAGCACGCAGGATGGCGTAGTACGGTGTGAAATACCACACGGGTGCAATGTGTGCTGGCGTTTTGAGTGCGTCTGCGGGATCAAAGTTTGGTTTTTCTAAGAAGTAACCGCCCATTTCAGGCATAAAGAACAAGATCGAAGCAAACACCACCAAAAACACAGAAACACCAAAAATGTCTTTTATTGTGTAATAAGGGTGGAACGGAATACCATCGAGTGGGATGCCTGTTTTTGGATCTTTATTCTTTTTGATCTCAATACCGTCTGGATTATTTGAGCCTACTTCGTGTAATGCAACCAAGTGAGCAACCACGAGTGCCAATAACACCAGCGGAACAGCAATCACATGCAGTGCAAAGAAGCGATTTAAGGTCGCATCAGAAACAACGAAGTCACCGCGAATTAATTCGGCCAAATCTGGGCCAATCACTGGCACTGAAGCAAACAAATTAACAATAACTTGTGCGCCCCAGAATGACATTTGGCCCCAAGGCAATAAGTAGCCCAAGAAAGCTTCGGCCATCAGGCACAAGAAAATCATCGTACCGAAGATCCAAATTAATTCACGTGGTTTTTGGTATGAACCGTAGAGCAGACCACGGAACATATGCAGGTAAACCACCACAAAGAACATCGATGCACCTGTGGAGTGCATATAGCGAATGACCCAGCCGCCCGCCACATCACGCATGATGTATTCGACTGAAGCAAAAGCGACAGAAATATTCGTCCCCGGAATCAAATTGCCATCCGGTTTGTAATTCATAGTCAGGAAAATGCCGGTCACAATTTGAATGACCAAGACCAGCATGGCTAACGAGCCAAAGAAATACCAAAAGTTAAAATTCTTTGGTGTGTAGTATTCGGAAACGTGCGCTTTCCAAGTTGAGGTGAGCGGGAAACGCTCATCAACCCAGCCGAGTACTTTTTCGGGAACCTGTTCTAGTTTGCTCATGTCCTCTCCCTTTATGAATCTTCACCAACCAACAACATCGTGTCGGATAGGTATTTGTGTGCGGGGATAATCAAGTTGGTCGGTGCAGGAACGCCTGCAAATACACGTCCGGCCAGATCGAATTTGGAGCCATGGCATGGGCAATAGAAACCACCGACCCAATCCGCACCAAGATCCGCTGGCGCAAGATCGGGACGGAAGGTTGGCGAACAGCCCAAATGCGTACAGACGCCTTCGGCAATCCAGATTTCTGGTTTGATCGAGCGGGTTGCATTTTTCGCGTAATCAGGTTGGTGATTGACACTTGAGGTCGGATCAGCCAATTTCGGATCGTTTTTAGCGAGTAGAGATAGCATTTCTGGTGTGCGTTTAACGACCCATACTGGTTTGCCGCGCCATTCAACCGTGATTTTTTGCCCCGGCTCTAGTTTGCTAATATCGACTTCTACGGATGCCCCAGCCGCTTTCGCGCGCTCGGATGGGAAAAAGCTCGCGATAAACGGCGCCGCAATCCCAGCCACTGCAGCGCCACCGACTGCACTGGTGGCGATTAATAAAAATCGCCGTTTGCTATTATCTAATTGTTGGTCACTCATAACCCAATCCCTGATTGACTGAACGTAATATCTTCAAAGTATGAAATTCTACCTGAAAGAAGGCTGGAACTTAAAGCGACATCACTCGTCATAGGCCGCATTTTGGAAAAATAGTTAAGGTTTACCCGATATTTTCGCATAAGCGGCCAATTCCTCGGTCAATTTGTCACTGACTGCCGCGGTGATCTCTTGAACTTTTTCTTTTTGATTGCCTGGATTGGTGATTTGATACACCCGCGCTGTAACTCGCCAGCCGTCTTCTGCTTGGCTTAATACGTATTGCATACGTGCTTCGGTGGGGACCTTGGTATTGCTCATCATCATCATGAACTCAAGGCGTAAATTCGCTTTACTCCTGATTTTCATGCCTTTAGCGGTGCGATAACTAATAATGTCTTCGGTAATGGCTTTGCTGCTGCGTGATTTAATGATGATGCTAGGAGCAGATTGAGTTGTTTTTGGGGCTGGTGTTACGACGGGTTTAGTGTCTGTTGCCGCAGGATTGCTAGTACAAGCGCTGAGTGTGCAGACAATGGCCGTTATTAAAATGGCGGTTGATTTCTTCAAATTGAGCGCTGATTGATGAGTCTTCATACTGGATTATCCAAGTCAAGATGCGTGTGTTGGAGTGCAAATTCGGTTGCAAGGTGCTGTCCAAGTGCCGCAATGCCGTAACGTTCAGTGGCATGATGGCCAGCGGCAATAAAGCCAACGCCGCTTTCATTGGCCAGATGAGTCACAAATTCAGACGCTTCTCCGGTGATGAAACAATCCACATCCAGCGATGCAACCTCATGGAAATATCCTTGGGCGCCGCCAGTGCACCAGGCTACTTTGCGCACTAATTGGTCTGCTTTTCCGATGGCTAATGGTGTTCGATTGAGCGAAATGCCGATGTGTCGCGAAAATGTATCAAATGACATTGGCACAGGTAATTCCCCCAGCCAAACCAAGTCTTGATCTCCACACAATCCTGTTGGAATTAGCCCTAGTTTTTTGGCTAATTGCGCGTTATTGCCGAGTTCTTCGTGCGCATCTAAGGGAAGGTGATAGCCAAAAAGATTTAAATCGGCTCCGAGCAGTGCCGCAATTCGCTGTTTTTTTGTGCGTACAATTGGCAGGCTCTCACTTTTCCAGAAAAAACCATGATGTACCAATAATGCATCAGCTTGGAGCTCAATGGCCGCTTCTATCAATGCAAGTGATGCCGTTACGCCAGTGACAATGTGCTGGATATGCTGGCATCCTTCGACTTGTAAGCCATTTGGTGCATAATCCTTAAACCGTGCAACAGACAGCAGTTGCGCGAGGTGATTTTCTAATTCTTGACGTTGTATAGGCATAAGAGATCTGCAAAATGATGAAGAAACTTTGGCTGATTTTCGCACAAACCGCCACGATCGGTTTAGCCATTTGGTTTTTAGCGACGGTATTAAAACCAGAATGGCGTAAAGCGCCGCAGCCTGCCGTGGTTACAATTACAAAAGAAGCGCCAGCAACGGCGGAAACCGTTAAAACCGATTCGTCTTATCGAGATGCGGCTAAATTAGCAAAACCAGCCGTGGTTAATATTTTTACATCGCAGGCGGTGAAGCAGAATCGTCGGATGCCACTCAATGACCCGCAATTTCGTCGCTTTTTTGGCGATCGAGAGGGGGATTCTGACGGTAGTGCAAAGACCTCGAGTTTAGGCTCAGGGGTATTGGCTTCGCCTGAAGGCTACATTATTACCAATAATCATGTGGTCGCATCGGCGGATGAAATCCAAGTGGCGCTGGCTGATGGTCGCCGAGCAACGGCACGTTTAATTGGTGGTGATCCCGAAACTGATTTGGCCGTGATCAAGATTGATTTAGCTGATTTGCCTGCCATTCAATTTGCTGATCTGGAAAAAGCAGCCATTGGTGACGTTGTGTTGGCGATTGGTAATCCATTCGGTGTTGGGCAAACGGTGACGATGGGGATTATTTCGGCATTGGGTCGCAGCGAATTAGGTATCAACACATTTGAAAACTTTATTCAAACCGATGCTGCAATTAATCCAGGTAATTCGGGTGGTGCATTGATTGATATTCAGGGTAATTTGCTGGGTATTAATACGGCGATTTATTCAAAAACTGGCGGGTCACTTGGGATTGGTTTTGCGATTCCTGTGACCACGGTCAAGCAGGTCATGGAAGCCATTATTAAAGATGGCAGCGTGACTCGTGGTTGGTTGGGCGTTGAAGTGCAAGATGTGAGTCCTGAAATGGCAGCGTCATTTCGCTTAGAGTCGACCAACGGCGCTTTGATTGCGGGCGTGGTACGTAATGGCCCAGCAGCGAAGTCGGGCATGCGTCCTGGTGATATCTTGGTGCAAATTGACGGTAAAGCGATTACCAGTTCGTCACAAATGTTGGATTTGATTTCTGCTCTGGCGCCTGAACGGGTGACGCCCATGGTGGTGATGCGGCAGGGGGCTGCGGTGCAAATTGAAACGACGGTAGGAAAAAGGCCCAAGTTCGATCGCCATTAAAACAAGACATTAAAAAAGGAGCTTTGGCTCCTTTTTTAGTGTATCGAGTTCTAGCTTATTATTTTAATGGCCTGCATGGCAATACCCGCTATTTTCCTTGCAGAATAAGCATTTCTGCGGCGGCTAAATTTTCTTGCTCACCCAATAAAACCAACACATCGCCTGTACTGAGTTGAAAGTCTTGCTCGGGTTGAAAGGGGGGCGTGTTGCGGCGACGGATGCTGCGAATTTCGACTTGTAATTTGTCGAGCTTAAGTTCGGCAATGGTGTAGCCAATTGCATATGCATTTTGCGTGAGCTGTAGCGTATGTAAGCGTGGATGTTGGCGATCGGCCTCATCTAAATCTTCATTTAAACCACGATAAAAGCCTCGAATCAGTTGATAGCGCGTTTCACGCACTTCGCGAATACGGCGAATTACTTTATTAAGCGGCACGCCGAGCAGCATCATCGTGTGCGAAGCAAGCATCAAGCTGCCTTCCATGATTTCTGAAACGACTTCGGCAGCCCCCGCGTTTTTGAGTAAATCAATATCGCTATCGTCTTGTGTACGGACAATCACGGGGATTTCGGGGCGAATTTGGTGGGCGAGTTCCAAAATCTTCATCGCTGAATGCGTATCGGAGTAGGTCACAATAATCGCTCGGGCGCGCATTAATCCGGCGGCAATCAGTACTTCTCGCTTGGCGGCATCCCCAAAAACAACGGATTCACCCGCACTCGCCGCTTCACGAACTTTCTCTGGATCAAGGTCGAGGGCAAAAAAGTGGATGTCTTCTTGGCTTAAGATCCGCGCTAATGATTGCCCACTGCGACCAAAACCGCACAAAATAACGTGACCATTGGCGGCCATGCTGCGCACTGCAATATTGTGTAAATTGGCAGCCAAGCTCATCCACTCAGAACTGGCCAAGCGAAGTACGAGTTTGTCGGAGTGTTGAATCAGTAGTGGCGTAATCAGCATCGACAAAATCACGCCCGCCGTCGTCGCTTGTAAAATCGGGCTGGGCACGAGGCCGCCTTGCGCGATTAAAGCCAATAAAACAAAGGCAAATTCACCGCCTTGGCCGAGCGCAAAGCCGGTGCGTAGCGATGTGCCTGGCGTGCTGCCGAACAATTTTGATAGGCCTGCAATGATACCTATCTTAATGGGGCCTAATAGCAATAAGCTTGCCAAGACCATACCCCATTCAGAGATGAGAATGCTGAAGTTTAAACTCATTCCGACGGTGACAAAAAACAGGCCCAGTAATAAATCGCGGAAAGGGCGGATATCGTCTTCGACTTGGTAGCGATATTCAGTTTCTGCAATCAACATCCCCGCCAAAAATGCGCCTAAGGCCAGTGACAAGCCAACCTCTTCGGTAATCCACGCAATGCCTAAAGTGACCAATAAAATATTGATCATAAAGAGTTCGCTAGAGTGCTGTTTTGCGACCAAATTAAACCAAGGTCGCATGATTTTTTGCCCTAGCGACAGCAGAATAACGAGCACAAGGATAATTTTGATGGTAGCTAAAAATAAGGCCACAAGCAGTTGATCGACTTGTAGATTGAGTAACGGAATGGTGACCGTCCCGTCAGGCAAACTAAGCGCTGGAATGATAATCAGGAAGGGGACAACGGCCAGATCTTGAAACAATAAAATACCAATCGCATTTTGCCCGTGCGGCGCATTGAGTTCGCCGCGATCAGAGAGCAGTTTTGACACCATAGCGGTTGAAGACATGGCGGCCGCAGCGCCCAGCACCAAGCCAGCCTTCCAGTCTAGCCCTGCAAGCATCACAGCGGCGGCAATAAAAACCAGTACCGAGCCAACTTGAGCCGCCCCCAAACCAAATACGATGCGCTTCATCGCGTTGAGTTTGGCCAGATTAAATTCGAGCCCTAAAGTAAACATCAAAAACACAATGCCATATTCAGCCAGATGGCTCGCTTCAGCGCTCGACTCAATAAATCCGAGTGCATACGGGCCAATCAACATGCCAACAATCAGATAGCCCAGCATGGCGGGCAGTTTAAATTTTCTGCACACCACGACGGTGATAACGGCAGCGGCAAGAAGCAGAACAAAAGAGAATAGATTGACGGGCATATTGTTCACGTGGTTGCATGTTTTTTGATTATAGCTGAGCTAGGGTCTGTTTACGTTAGCACTATTCAAGCAAACGCTGACAAAACCAAACGTAAGCCGTCCTATGTGTAAATTCGGGTATGGTGATTATGCACATGGCGCTGTCATCTACTCGCAAGGTCTTTTATACTGCGAGCTGTATTTGCTTGGAAGCCCTTATGAAAGCGATTGAGGCGGGAATTGAATTGGAATGGTCGGCGAAGCAAGTTGCGCGTCGCGTGATGCAAATCGAAGCAGCTGCAATTTCTGCGGTGGCCGCACGTTTGGACGGGCAATTTGACCAAGCTTGTCAGCTCATGTTGGCCTGTCGAGGTCGAGTCATTATCATGGGCATGGGCAAGTCAGGCCATGTTGCGCGCAAAATCGCCGCGACGATGGCGAGTACCGGAACGCCAGCGTTTTTTGTCCATCCCGGTGAAGCTGCGCATGGCGACTTGGGCATGATTACCTCGGCTGATCTCGTTTTGGCCTTATCTAATTCAGGGGAAAGCGACGAACTCGTTGCGTTATTGCCGAGTTTAAAACGTTTAGCGATACCCATTGTCGCGATGACTGGCAATGCCAATTCCACGCTAGGGCAAGAGTCGAGTGTGCATTTAGATGTGGCGGTGGCTGAAGAGGCGTGTCCGTTAAATTTGGCGCCGACCGCCAGCACGACAGTGGCTTTGGCATTGGGCGATGCATTGGCGGTCGCCCTTTTGGAGGCGAGAGGTTTTCAGGCGGAAGACTTCGCGTTGTCGCATCCTGGCGGCACTTTAGGACGGCGCTTATTGGTGCACGTTCGCGACTTGATGCATCACGGCGATCGTTTGCCTGTGGTGATGGAGCATGTGCCGCTGCGCGATGCGCTGCTCGAAATTAGCCGCAAAGGGCTTGGTATGACGGCGGTGGTGAATGCGGCGGGAGAATTGGTTGGCGTGTACACCGATGGCGATTTGCGCCGGACTTTAGACCGCGATATTGATATTCGCGTAACGCCCGTCAGTGCCGTGATGAGCCCAAATCCTGCTACTATTGAGGCCTCGCGCCTTGCCGCGGAAGCGGTGCAAGTGATGGAGTCGCGGCGCATTAATGGTTTGTTGGTTCAAGATCAGGGCAAATTGGTGGGTGCTCTCAATATGCATGATCTATTACGGGCTAGAGTTGTATAGAGGGGTATTGTGGTCTGGTCTTTTATTTGTAATGGCCACGGCAATATACCCATTAAATAGATAATATATCGAAGGAAGCTCAATGCTTGAGCAGGCTAAACAAGTTCGCTTGATGATTTTTGATGTTGACGGTGTAATGACCGATGGACGTTTGTATTTCAATGACGCCGGTGAAGAGTTAAAAGCGTTTAATTCTTTGGATGGTCATGGCTTAAAAATGCTACAACAAAGCGGCGTGAAATTAGCCATTATTACGGGCCGCACGTCAAACTTGGTGCTACATCGTGCACGCAATTTAGGCATTGAATATGTGCATCAAGGCGCGCACGATAAGCGCGCTTCATTTGAAGCCTTAATCCGTGAAGTCGGTGTGACTGCCCAAGAGTGCGGTTATATGGGTGACGACGTGATCGATTTGCCTGTGATGCGTCGTGTGGCGTTTGCGGTGGCTGTGCCAGATTCTCCGGCCTTGGTTCGCCAATATGCACATTATGTGACGGGTAGCCAAGGTGGCGCCGGTGCGGTGCGCGAAGTATGTGAGCTAATTATGCAGTCGCAAAATACGCTGGATGCCGCTTTGGCACCGTATTTAAGCTAGGGGATCGGTTTGCGCAGTCTTACTACATGGGTACTGCCCTTGTTGCTCTTAGTGATTGTCGGTAGCCTGATTTGGGCCTTGAGTCGAGTCGCTACTAATTTAGCCATACCCAATCGTGTTGATTTGAATGCCCCTGATTTAATCGCGAACGAAGGCGCGCTGGTTCGTTTTGACGAAGCCGGTTTGAAGCGTTCACGTTTAGTGGCTAGTCGTGTGACGCATGTACCTGCCGAAGATACGATGCTGTTTGAGTCTCCCGTATTAACGCATACTCAAGCTAACAAGCCTACTATTGTGGTGGTAGGGACGCGGGCGCGTTCAATTCATAAAGCGTCTGAAACGTGGTTTTACGATGCAACGCAATTGCGCCGAGCACCTTATGGTAATCATGCAGAATTGATAATTGATGGTCGTGATATTTGGATTGATGGTAATGCCGAAATTGCAAAATCGGATCAATTTATGACTGCGAAAATGGGGCAAAATCACGCCGAAGCAGTTGGTTTTGTCGTAAATAATAAATTAGAAACCTTTGAACTTAAATCTAAAGTAAAGATGACCTATGTGCCGACTCCTCGCCCTGCCACTCCTCGCGCTACTCCTTAACTCGCCTTCGTTTGCTGAAACTGCAGATCGTGAAAAACCGATGAAAATTACTGCTGAGAATTCCACTGGTGATCAAAAAATTGGCGAATCTATTTTAACGGGAAATGTGATCATAACGCAGGGCACGATGACAATACGTGCTGATAAAATAACCATGCGCCAAGATGCTAATGGTAGACAATTTGCTAAAGGTGAAGGTCGTCCAGTTCGTTTTAAACAAAAATTGGATAGCGGTGAAATGCTTGATGCTGAAGCGCTACGTTTTGATTACGACGAAGTGAAGGGTGAAATGGTGCTCATTGATAAAGCGTGGGTGAAAAAAGACCAAGATATCGTCATGGGTGACACGATTACCTACAATTTGAACTCTGAGTTTTATCAGGCGCAAAGTAAACCTGGTAACCGCGTGAATATTACGATCAATCCGAAAAAGAAAGACGCCGCCAAATGAGTGTGTTGAAAGCGCAGCATTTACAAAAATCGTATAAAAAACGTACTGTGGTGCGTGATGTGTCGATTGAAGTCGCTAGTGGCGAGGTTGTCGGTTTATTGGGGCCGAATGGCGCGGGTAAAACGACCAGCTTTTATACGATTGTTGGCTTGGTACGAATGGATGCTGGCACCATTGAGTTAGATGGTGTGGATGTGAGTCAGCAGCCGATTCACAAACGAGCACGCTTAGGTTTGGGCTATTTGCCGCAAGAGGCATCAATTTTTCGCAAAATGACGGTTGCCGAGAATATCCAGTCCGTCTTGGAATTGCATTACAAAACCAAGGCCGAAATCGCTTCGCGTTTAGATGAGTTGCTGCACGATTTGCATATCGGGCATTTACGTGAAAGTGGTGCAATGAGCTTGTCGGGCGGTGAGCGCCGCCGTGTTGAAATCGCGCGTGCCTTGGCATCGAATCCGCAGTTTATTTTGCTGGATGAACCTTTTGCAGGGGTTGATCCGATTGCGGTGATTGATATTCAGCGCATCATTGGCTTTCTAAAAGGCCGTGGCATTGGTGTTTTGATTACCGACCATAACGTACGTGAAACGCTGGGCATTTGTGATCGCGCCTATATCATTTCTGAGGGTGAGGTTATCGCCGCTGGCAAACCAACAGAAATCGTCAATAATGAAGATGTTCGCCAAGTTTACTTGGGCGAACATTTTAAGATGTAATGTTTTAAGTCGTTCTTGGTAGTACGCCATAGCCCAAAAAACCCGCATAAAGCCTAGCTTCTGCGGGTTTTTTGTTCCCTGATAGTGCGGCATGGTGCGCCCAAAGCCGCGTAAAAGTCCCCCTGTATGTCCCCCTGTTTTGTATACTCGGTGAGTGAGTCAAAAAAACAGGGGGACTTTATGGCGCTAACAGAGCTGCAATGTAGTAATTTCAAGGCTTTGGGCAAGGATTACACCAAGCCAGACAAGGACGGTCTTAGCCTGTTGATACGTGCTAAAGGTACAAAGTCATGGCTGTGTGAGTTTGTGTCTCAAGGGCTGCGTATTAAGTACAACTATGGCAAGTACCCAGATATAAGCCTTGCTGCTGCTCGTCGGTTGCATGTGGTAGCGCGTGAGCTGGCGGCGTTTGGTCGTTTACCTGCTGAGGTGTTGGATAACAAAGAGGCTGCGCGGTTGGTCGCTGAAGGGGGTAGTCTCTCTGAGGCTGAAAAGTACATTCGTGACAACACCAGCGAGCTAGCCAAGCGTGAGCGCATGACGTTTGCAGAGGCGGCGGGGCGTTATAAGGTCGAATGGGTCGATAGACGATGGAAAGACCCCGAAAAGGGTTTCTACCCTGCCAGAGTACATTTAATCCCTGCTTTGGGTGCTTTTGCCTTGGATGATGTTAGCGCGACGATCATGCGTGGGCTGTTGATTGATATTCGTGGGCGTGTTGGTGAACAGGCCGCGCTTCATACGCTGGGTTGGGCGCGGCGTATTTATGATTACGCAATGGAACATGAATGGTGTGTGACGAATCCAGCTCGGGCGATTAAGGCTGAACGGGTGGGGAATAAGAGCAAGCGTGAACGGTGGCTAAAAACTCAAGAGATACGGCGCTATCTTGCACACCTGTATCAAGTGGATTGCTATCGAGGGTATAAGCTGGCCTTGCATCTGCTGCTGATGCTGGCATTACGTAAAAACGAGTTATGCGGCGCGGCATGGTCTGAGTTTGATTTGTCGGCTGCTGAGTGGACTATCCCAGCAAAACGGATGAAAACTAAGAAAGAGCACGTTGTATTCCTGCCTAGCCAAGCAGTCGAAATGTTTCAGGATTTGCAGCGTATGGGCGGGGGTAGCCCTTGGGTGTTGCCGATGCTAACGAATCCAAAACGAGCCATGAATGGAAACCGATTAAACGGGGCGCATTTAGCCGCGCTGTTATCCGCTGACATTGAGGATTACAACATTCACGACCATAGGCACACAGCCAGTACGCATTTACGAAATCAAGGGTTTTCGCCTGAGGTGATTGAGACTGCGTTGAGTCATGCGATAGGGGGCATGGCTGGCACATATAGCCATGCGGATTACAAAGCGCAGCGCCTCTCTATGCTGCAATCATGGGCTGATTTTCTCGATACCACTATGAATGAAAACGTGGTGTTATCAGCCACTTTTAGAAAGGTAGCCTAATACCACTTTGCGGGGGTCGGGTGGTGTACGTGGGGGTGGGTATCTGTTTTTTTCGATGTCCCCAGTGTTCCCAGTGTCCCCATCTCTGCAAGCGTTTGAATTAAAACAATAATTTTGATTTTTTAGTGGTGACACGTCTTTTTTAGGTCGTGTCCCCAGTGTCCCCACTTGGTAATATCGGGGACACGCTAGGCCCCATAAATTCTAGATTTTGAGATTTTCTAGGAAAAAATGTAGTAAAAAGTAGTTGAAAATGGGTGTTTTTTGGTGGCAAAAATGCACGTTTTTACACACTAAAATCAGCCAAAAAATGCAGGTACTTTAATACCACTTACTTTCGATTGGTGAAATTTAATATTTCAGCACCAGCTTAAGCCGCCATAATTCTTTGCACTGTATGTTTTCGCCGATTGAAATTTGACCCACCCTGCCGATCGAATTTTGACCCAGGACTGGGCGTTGCTTTGTCATCGAGCAACTGTGGATAAGTCTAGCCAATAGCGGACGATTTGCCCGCTATTTTACCCCTTCATTTTTTC
>CAUPHX010000033.1:0-14126 GCA_963511125.1 uncultured Deefgea sp.
ACTCCGTGTTGCATTTTTTCTCCAAGGCGCTGAACGCCCTTATCTATTTATATCCGGCTATTTTTATCATGCAGCTATTCAGCCACACTCATTCGTCGTAAAAAAACATCACTTTCCGCGTTTTAACCACGGCGGTGTTTTCCCTTGGTCGGCCCAGTATTGCTCCAAGCGCAGCCAAACCACTTCTTTTTCCGCGTCACTGAGCATGACCCAATGCGCCACTTCCAACATCGTGCGCTGACAGCCTTTACAGATGTCATCGCCCATTCCAGTAGAGCAAACCGCGACACACGGCGTATCAGGACGTTCATTTAACGGCATCATTCAAGCTCTCAATTCAAAAACCAAACTAAGTTCAGTGCGAACACGCAGCATAAAATACTTTCCAAAGCAGAAAGCTGTCTTATTTGCTTCATTTTACTGTCGCACCATTGTCACAATGCAGCTGCATGATGGCCACAAGCCCCTTAGCGGAGTTGTCGATTATGGCATCTGAATTGCGTTTTCGAAGCATCTGGATTTCTGATATTCACTTGGGCACGGCAGGTTGCCAAGCCGATTATCTCTTAGATTTCTTAAAACACACCGAATCAGAGCAATTATATCTAGTTGGCGACATTATTGACGGCTGGGCCATGAAGCGCAGTTGGTACTGGCAGCAAAGCCATAATGATGTCATTCAAAAAATTCTCCGCAAAGCCCGCAAAGGCACTCAAGTCACCTACATCCCCGGCAATCACGACGAAGGCGCGCGCCAATTCATTGGTCTGATGTTTGGCGAAATCAAAATCGAAGACGAAGTCATCCATACGATGGCGAACGGCAAAAAATACCTCGTTATTCACGGCGACCAATTTGACGGTGTTATTCAATGTGCGCGCTGGTTGGCGGTGGTTGGTGACCAAGCTTATGAAATGACCTTAAAGCTCAATCGTTGGTTTAACCGCGCCCGCGCCCGCATGGGCTTGGGTTATTGGTCGCTGTCGCAATACCTGAAACACAAAGTCAAAAAAGCAGTGAATTTTGTCTCTGATTTTGAAGAAGCAGTCGCTGCAGAAGCTAAAAAACGCGATTTGGATGGCGTCATTTGCGGCCACATCCATAAAGCCGAAATGCGGATGATTGATGGCATTGAATATTGCAATGATGGCGATTGGGTCGAAAGCCTGACCGCCTTGGTTGAAATGCCCAATGGCGAATTGCGGATCCTCACTTGGCAAAAAATGTACGACGTGCAAACCGCCAATATTAATCAGTTACTCATCCCACTCGCACCGCAAACAGTCTGAGTTAGCCACAAACGTTTCATTCTTCGCACTCTGTTCTTCACTACTTTGAAAGGATTAACCGCATGAAGATTTTAATCGTGACTGATGCTTGGGAACCCCAAGTTAATGGCGTAGTTCGTACTTTGAAACAAACGACAGCTGAACTCCAAAAAATGGGCCATACCGTCGAATTGCTGACGCCACTGGAATTTAAAACAATTCCCTGCCCGACTTATCCGGATATTCGCTTATCGATTCTGCCAGGTAGCAAGGTGAATCGGCGCATCCGTGAATTTGCACCCGATGCGATTCACATCGCCACCGAAGGCCCACTGGGCTTGGCGGCGCGCTCGTACAGCCTGAAAAACAAACTCCCGTACACCACCGCTTATCACTCGCGCTTTCCTGAATATGTGCAATTGCGTTTTGCGATTCCACTGAGCGTCACTTATGCTTGGCTGCGCCGCTTTCATAACTCAGCCCAAGCCGTGATGGTACCAACAAAAGTCGTCGTCAAAGATTTAACCGATCGCGGCATTACCAATGTGGTGATGTGGTCACGCGGTGTTGATCTGGATATTTTCAAGCCGGGTCGTCGTGACAAGCTCAATTCTCGCAACCCCATCTTTGTGTATGTCGGCCGAGTCGCCGTTGAAAAAAACGTCGAAGCCTTTTTAGCGCTGGATTTACCCGGCAGCAAATGGGTGGTGGGCGATGGCCCTGCCGCAGCGGGACTGAAAGCCAAATATGGCGAGCAAAAAAACATCCACTGGCTGGGCGTACTCAATCAAACTGAATTGGCCGAAGTCTACAGCAGCGCGGACGTCTTTGTTTTTCCGAGCAAAACCGACACATTTGGTCTGGTATTGCTCGAAGCCATGGCATGCGGTTGTCCTGTAGCCGCATACCCTGTTACGGGGCCAATTGATGTGATTGGCAGCGACGGTCCTGGCGCTTTAAATGACGACTTGCGTGAAGCGTGTATCGCCGCACTACGCATTGATCGCGACGAAGTGCGCCGCTTTGCCGAGCGCTATTCTTGGGGCGCAGCAAGTCGCCAATTCCTCTCACACCTTCACCCTTTCACACCGAACGCCCAAGCCGAGCTTCGCTTGATTGAGCAAGGCGCTGGCGGCGAATAAATCGACTTGAATGCTGTCAATCAAAATGAGCTTGCGACAAGGCAAGCTCATTTTTTTATCGCTTAAAAATTACCATACGGCTTCACACTGCCGTCTTTGCCAATCAACACCACCGCAATCGTGCCCGGCTTGTAATCACCCATTCCCGGTGAAGTCGCTGGCATTCCCGGTACCGCAATCCCTTTCGCATTCGGTTTTTCTTTTAGCAATTTCGTAATCGCTGCGGCAGGCACATGACCTTCAATCGCGTAGCCGCCCATTACAATCGTATGGCAACTGGCCGCCTGGTCGGTGCCGTATTTTTGTTTGACCTCACTCATATTGGCAGTCGGCTGCTCTTTAATTTGAAAACCCGCGCTGCGCAAGTATTTGGCGTGTTCACCGCAGCAGCCGCAGTTCGGGTCTTTATACATCGTGCCAGCCGGTGAAGCGGCGAGCGCTAAAGTCGGGGCGAATAAAAGTACTATCATCAGTTGTTTGAGTTTCATCTTCATTCCTTTTCAATGGTGCAGGTATATCAATTTGTAAATTATTAAATAATGCTTACAGCAATATACCCCATCAGATTGATCTATTTTCCTAGCTCTATTTCACCAGCAACTGCGCCATCATCCCCTGCCCTTCGTGCTCTAAAATATGGCAATGGAACATCCGCAATCCTTTATCGTGCTGAACCGTTTTGATGCGTATCGTTTCATAAGGGCGCAAATTGATAGTGTCGTGTAGCGCACGATACGGCGCGTTGGTTCGCTGTTTGTTGAAGGTGCTATCTATGACGATAAATTGCGTACCGTGAATATGAAATGGATGATCCATGTGCGAGTTATTGAATATCTCCCAGACTTCAACTTCATTCACCTTGCTAATTAAATCGTTACGATGCATATCAAACGACTTGCCGTTCACCAGAAAAGCCATCGTATGAACACCGTTTTCCATACTCATGGTTTCACTAAACTCGACCTTTTTCATCGCCGTGGCGCGACCAAAATCAGCAATTTTCCTTAGTTGCTGTGGAATTTCCGGTGTCAACCCAGCCGTAAATTGCAAAGTTGCTAAGGTACGATCAACTTCGGGCGCGACCTGGCCCATTTTCTCGCGGTTATAAATCAAGGCTTTCAAGGTCATGGATGCGGGTTTGCCGTTGCCGACAAGAATCTCAATCCTTTGCCCCGGCACCAACAAAAATTCATTCATGATTTGCGGCTTTTCGATCAAACCGCCATCCGTACCAACCAGCGTAAAGGGCTGGCCCATACTCAAGCGCAAATACCGTGCGCTGCAGGCATTCCAAATTCGCAAGCGTTGCCGCCCAGCAATGGTGATTACCGGTTCGCGCTGGCCATTGACCAACACAAACTGCCCTTCACGACCATTCATCCAATCATTGGCGGTGTTATCGGGAATCTGCGCGTTGGCGTCGAGTTTTAAATCCGAAATGACTAAATGTTGCTCGGCAAAGGCTTTGAGCGGATCGTTTTTACTACGGACAATAAACAAGCCGGCCAAGCCCCGATACACCTGCTCCGGCGTGTCGCCATGGGGATGGGGGTGATACCAATAGGTGCCGGCACTGTCTTTGGGCAACTTGAAGCGATAGACATGCTCGCCGCCTGCAGGCACCGCATCGTGTGGATTGCCATCTTGCTCGGGCGGCACGGGCAGGCCATGCCAATGGATGGTTGACGCTTGCGCCAACTGATTCACAAAGCGAATCGCAACTTCGTCGCCTTCAAACGCCTCAATCAAAGGGCCAGGCACTTGACCGTTATACAACCACATCGTGGTTGTTTTCCCCGCCACCAATTTAACTTCATGCGCTGTAGCGGTCAAAGTGGCAACGATCCGCTGACTTTGCGCACTACTATTGTTTAGCCTGATTAATGCTTGGTGAGGCTTGCCAGCAGTCAAAGCAGTTTCAGGCAACAAGGCCATATCCGCGACTGTTTTTATACCCTGCGGCATAGCACCAGCGCCATGCCCAGCGTGCTTACCATGCTCCATCGTCGCCGCCCAAGTTGGCATATTCAGCATCGGCAACAAACCAAGCCCTACGCCACTTAGAATAAATTTTCTACGATTCATAAAATTCTCCTGCATGGGAATTTACAATATTGATGTATTGCTTAATAAGCCATATTTATAGAGGGCTGCATGCATATACACCAATAAATTTAATTAATTTATCGTTTTAATTAACAGGCGGTCACAGCGCAAATTGGCGCTGATTTTTTCAGTATCGCAATTTGCTACGGTTAAGAACGACTCAACGACCCAGCAACTACTCAGAACCGTTTAAGCTCGCCTGATTAAATACGCTGCAATGGGGGATGCAAGGGAGGAGGGAGATCAATACTTTGCAAGGCCAAGGCTAGGCTTGCAATTTGGATGGCCTGCACAGGTGAAACCACCATCACGCTTGGCGCAATGGGTAATCCAGTCAGGCAGGCACTGCAATGATTACCTGCTGCGCTAGTCGCTGCACAATGGCTTTTACAATCCATCTGCGTCGATACTTCTGGCTGGCTGTGCGATACCGAAGTCGCTTGAACGGGCGCATGGTGATCAATTTTCGTCAGCAATTCACCTGCAATCGCCACATTCAGTGACAACAGCAAAGTACAGAGCAAGAAAATAAAGCCGCGCATTTTCAACATGACACTATCTTACACCGATGACCGCCGCAGACACAATTGCAACAAGTACCATCGCCAGCAGAATTGACGAACATAAAAAAGCGCGCCATTCAGCGCGCTTAGACAAAGAACACACAATCAGCGGCGAGCGGCCTCTGCCAGACGTCGAGCCGCATCTTGGGCGCTCATGCTGCCATTTTTCCAAAATGCATCCACCGCATCGTAAAAAGCCAATTTAACTTCATCTTGCACCGCCATATTGTGTGCCCAAGATGGCACCAACACTTGCTTACTGGCGGCATTGGCAAAGTCACGCGATGACTGTTTGGCGTAGTCATCATAGCGACTCATATTCACATCGGTACGCGCTGGAATATTGCCTTTATATAAATTAAAGACTTCTTGACCTTCTGAACTCATCAACAAACTCACAAAATCGCGTTGCGCCGCATGCATGCGCGGATCAGTTTGTTTGAACATGGTTAAAGTGTCTGCCGCAAAGCTGTATTCACCATTTTGCGTAGGAGATGGCACACACAGATAATCAGTGCCTTGCACTTTACCCGCTTGCGCAAATTCGCCCTTCGCCCAATCGCCCATCAATTGCATCGCCGCACGGCCATTAATGACATCCGCCGTCGCCAAATTCCATTCACGACCAACAGGATCTGGCGTGCAGTAGGGTTTCATCCGGCGCAATGTTTCCAAGCAGCGAATCATCACAGGGCCATTCAACGTGGCTTGATCGAGCTGGCTAAAGGCCGCGTTATAAAATGCTGCCCCGCCTAAACCGCAGGTGATCGCCTCAAACATGGTCGCTATTTGCCATGACTGCTCACCCACAGCCAGCATGGGCATACCTGCTTGTTTGAGCTTCTCGGCAATGACAAAAAAGTCATCCCACGATTTGGGCACTGAAACACCCGCCCGCTTGAGCAAGGCGGCGTTAATCCAAAACATATTTACACGTGCTACGCCCAGCGGAACGGCAACATATTGGCCATTGGCTTGCATCATTTTATCCAGCACCGCTGGTAATATGCGACTCCAACCTTGACTCGTCGCGACGTCATTCAAGTTAGCCAATACGCCATCTTTGGCCCAGTTTTGGATTTTCACCCCGCCGATGGCTGCGGCGGTTGGCGGATTGCCCGCCAATGCGCGTGCGCGCAGCGCAGGCATTGAGTTATCACCTTGCGCATCCGACCAATGGTGACCTTGCGCATTGAGCAGTGCTTTGATTTCGGATACCGCGCGCGCTTCACTAGAAGCTGCCCAGCTGTGCACCACTTCAATATCGGCCAACTTAAATTGGCCAACCGATTTCAATAAGCGCTTGGCGCGCTCATCAAGCGTTTTAAGCGTTTTACTTGATTGTTGCAGCGCTGAATCGGTCGCTTGCGTCATGATATCTAAATGCTCAGCCGACATCGCCAATGTATAGGTGGCCGAAGATTGCTCTTTGGTTGCATCCGCAATTTGTCGGACAGCACTCACCACGCTGCCCATCCGCTCGCGAATCCCCAGCATATGCGAGCGCGCATCATCGGCCATCGAAACACTGTGATTCACGCGCTGTGCAGTCGACGCCATACTGCCGACGGCAACTTGAGTCTCGGTGCCAACGGATGCAATTTTATGCGCGATTTCTACCGTCGCACTACTCGTGCGCTCGGCCAATTTGCGCACTTCATCGGCGACAACCGCAAAGCCGCGCCCCATATCACCAGCACGCGCCGCTTCAATCGCCGCATTGAGTGCCAATAAATTAGTTTGATCGGCAATATCTTTAATCACCCCCACAATACTGCTAATTTCTTGTGACCGCGCGCCCAAACTATCCATGGTTTGCGTTAAATTTGAAACCGCTTCGGACACCTTGCCCACTTCTTCAGATACACGATGTACGGCGTCGGCACTATTGCTCGACAAGCGTTGAGTTTCGCCGACCACCAGATCCATATCGCGTGCATTGTCGGCAATATGATTAATACTCACGGTAATTTCTTCAATTGTTGAAGCCGACGAAGCGGCATGATCCGATTGAGTGTGGGTATCTTTAACCATTTGCCCCGTCACGGAGGTGAGTTCAGACAAACCCAAGGCCAATCCTTCCATTTCACGCTGCACATCACGCAAGACATTTTGAATTTTATCGGTCGATTCATTGTAAGCACGAGAAATATCGGCGACCTCACCCTGTCCGCTCACTGGCAAGCGCGTCATCAAGTCAGCACGATCGGTGGCTTGCAAACGCATCAAATCCCGCATTTGCGTTAGAGGTCTAAAGAGTTGATTGATGCCATACACCAATCCAGCCAGCAGTGCCCCCAAACCCAGCAAACCAATCATTAAAATCGTTATAAATAAATCATTGACTGCTGTAATTGCACTATTACTCACGACCACCAGCAGCACAGTCAGCACCAGCGAATAGATCGCGCCGACCATTCCAATGACTTGATTACGATTTAACATGTAAAGCACTCCTATAAAACCAGCAACAGAACTATTGATATCGGCTCAACTTACAAAATCAATAGGGACAATCACGCAATTCATTAGCTTTTGATGATACAGCAAGCATCCTTACACGCTACGTTACAAATTAATTACTGTTGTACACAGCCCTCAACGCTCACTTTCGGCCGCTCGCCTTGGATGCCTTGAATTGCCCTTTGTAAGACCCATCTGGTTTAGACGTCTACAGGAAAACTCATGTTTAATTACTTTCGCCGCAAACGTCGTGACCGATGGTTAGCGCAGCACCCGATTGCTGATGAATTATGGTTACCCGTGACCACAATGCCAGTGCTGAAAAACCTTAGCCCGAGTGAATTAGTGCGGTTACGCGAATTAGCAGCTTGGTTTTTACACACGAAAGCGATTAGCCCGAAAGGCGAACTGATTTTTTCTGATCCGATGCGCGTTATTCTGGCGGCGCAAGCAGTGTTGCCCATTTTGAATCTAGGCCATGATGCTTATGATGACTGGCAAGAAATCATCATTTACCCCAGTCAATTTATCGCGCCAACTCGCCATATTGATCATATCGGGGTGGTGCACGAAGGCGAACAAGCACTTGCTGGCCAAGCACGCGGTGATGGACCGGTGCTGTTATCATGGCACGATGTGATGGAAGGCCCTTGGCTCGATGGCTGGAATGTGGTCATTCACGAATTGGCGCACAAACTCGATATGCGCAACGGCGGGCATGCCAACGGCTACCCATTTTTAAATGCCGGAATGAATCACGACGACTGGAAAACCGCGTTCAGTGATGCTTTTGCGCATTTACAATCCCTCACGTATTCTGGCGAACACAGTCCCATTGATCTCTACGCCGCGACCAATCCAGCCGAATGTTTTGCAGTCTTGAGCGAAGTTTTCTTTGAGCGCCCTTTGGTATTACAAGCAATCTATCCCGCCGTCTACGAGCAACTTAAGCAGTTTTATAAACAAGAACCCGTTGAACGACTGCATCCGCAGCGCTACCGTCAGGTTCAATCTCACTATGAATATCTACAATGATCGGCTTACTTGAACGCAATGCCCCAGCTGAGATCATCGCTCAAGCTACCCAACTTGGTATTGCCATCTGGACCACGCCAGCAGAGGGTGCTACGCATATACTGCAATGGAATGAAGCCCGGCTTGAATTAATTCCCGTCGGAGAAAAAGCTGCCGTATTTGTGGACTTCGTCAGCGGCGCGGCGGCGCATCGACGGCAATTTGGTGGTGGTCGAGGTCAACCTGTTGCCAAAGCGGTTGGCATCAAAGGCGATTACATTCCGCGAGTTTTAGACGCCACCGCAGGCTTAGGTGGTGATGCGTTTGTACTGGCGAGTTTAGGTTGCACGATGACTTTGATCGAACGTACCCCAGTGGCGTATTTACTGCTAAGCGATGGTCTACAACGCGCACAGCAAGATACCTATACCGCCGAGATTGTTGCCAGAATGGCGCTGCATTTCGGCGATGGCCGCGAATGGCTGACGGAGCGCGCGCAAGGCTTGGGACCGCTAGCGGAGCAAGAATTTGACGTGGTTTATCTCGACCCAATGTTCCCTGAACCCGGCAAACGCGCTAAATCGAAGAAAAACATGGCGGCATTTCAAACCCTGATCGGTGGCGACGAAGACGCCGATGCCCTGCTCGCCCCTGCGCGCCTGATCGCCAAGAAACGCATCATCGTCAAACGCCCCCGCCACGCGCCACTAATGGCCGGAGCACGACCGGATTTTGTGTTTGATGGTGAAAGTACACGCTTTGATGGGTACTTGCCTGCAACTGGAATTCAAAAAGATTAATTCATCGGCATAGTGCTTTGAGATTTTCTGGTATTGATTTTGCTTTCAAACAAAGTAATCAATACATTCAAAGAAAAAATCATGCAAATCTCAAGCAGCATGCCCTATCAAATCCTTCCGAAGACACAAAGACCGCATATTCCTTATCTGACGGATGCGCCGAATACCAACTCAGCCCAGTACAATTTGAATCACGTCACCACCGCCGAAGCGGCAAAACTTGCCACTGATTTATATAACGATGGAAAACTGAGTCTGCATGAGATGGTACTCATCCTTCATGCCCGCCCAGACATTAACGAAGATGGTTCAGATCGAAAATCAAACCCCGCCACACAACAAGCTTGGGACTTGATAGGGCACATGAAGATGGCGGTTGAATCATGCCGCTCACGGCAAGATGAGCAAGGTGTAAAAATATATCAACGTATTCTTGATGTATTAACACAAACCGCCGCCGAGCCAGGCAGAAATCTCAATACCCTAGCCTAAGGAAACCCACTATGTCGATTTCTGCCATTAGCAGCACAAGCAAAATCAGCAGCGCAAAGTTAGATGAAAACGGGCGCACCGAGTTCATTTCACCAGAGCAATATTCAGCCTATTCAAAAGGAAAGTGGGCAGCAATTGGGTATAGAGTCAGCGATGCCTACATTCAGTATGAAATCAATTTCCCCTTGAATCACCCACAGGGCGGTGAGCAATTATTTCCTGACGAATGGGAGCTAAAATATGGCGAGAAAAATATTGGACAATCAACTTACAATGCCAACGGCAAAGTTGCCCCGATCACTTCTGCACTCGCAGGTTTACGAGCAGAATCGACGCAGCAATCATCATCAAGCTTTAACCTTCATGCAATCACCGCCAAAGAAATGCGCTCTTTTTTTACTGCGTTGCACCAAGAAGGCAAAATTGACAGTGATACTTTAGAACAAGGGCAAATGCTATATTCATTCCAACTGGGGCTTGATGTACTAAATCGTCAGGAAGCAGAACAAAACGGCCATGCTTATGTTAGTGCCTTAGATAAAAAACGTTTTGATCTATTTGATCATTTGGAAAAAACCATCATCAGCTTTGAATCAAGCGATCAAATTCGTGCAGCGAATAGAGTGCGCCAACTTCTGGCTGGCATTATGCGATAAACCCCACCATGCTCCTCAAAACCACAGCGCTTTTTTTCATCACCGCACTCGCTGAAATCGTTGGCTGCTTTTTGCCTTATTGGTGGCTACGCAAAGGCGGCAGCGTCTGGCTGCTGCTCCCCGCGGCGGCGAGTTTGGCGCTGTTTGTGTGGCTGTTAACTTTGCATCCCGCCGCCAGTGGCCGTGTGTATGCTGCGTATGGTGGTGTTTATGTCGCTACGGCATTGTTGTGGTTACATTTTGTCGACGGAGTAAAACTCTCCAGCACTGACTGGCTAGGTGCAGGCGTTGCGCTGCTGGGTATGGCGATTATTGTGAGCGGCTGGTCATCGTCTGCGACTTAATCGCAAAAAACGAATTCTGCTTTTCAAATCCTATAATATTACCCACAAACCCAACTAGACGACTGGTCTAATTAAATATATTATCCACGCTATGAACTCAGATCACATCGACGTACGTCAGCATATTTTGGATACCGCCAAGCCCATTATTTTGGGAAAAGGATTTTCTGCGGTCGGTTTAAATGAGATTTTGACTGCGGCCGATGTACCGAAAGGCTCGTTTTACCATTACTTCAAATCCAAAGAAGCATTTGGTGAAGCCTTGCTGGAAAACTACTTCGCTCATTACTGCGAACGACTCGATTCAATTTTTAATACCCAAGTCGCGACAGCGGCCGAGCGGATGCTGGCGTATTGGGCGAGCTGGCTAGAAACCCAAAGCTGCGACGATCGCGACGGACAATGCCTCACGGTCAAACTCGCTGCTGAAGTTTCGGATTTATCAGAAAGTATGCGCGGCAGTTTACTGCGCGGCACGCAACAACTATTAGCACGTATTGCCCTGTGCTTAAGTGAGGGCGAGCGCGATGGCTCATTACCCCACTACGCAAGCTGCGAACAGACTGCACTGCAGTTGTACGAAATGTGGCTAGGCGCAACGCTACTGACCAAAATTCGACGCGACCGCAGCGCACTAGAAGCTGCGATGCAAAGTACTCAGTCGATATTAAAAATCAACTGAACAAGACCGTTTACTCGACCTACAACACGTCTCAAATGTAAGCCGTGTTGGCTGTAAGATTTTTTGATTCCATTTTTCATTTTGATTGATCGCATTTGCGATCTTATTTTTACCCAGTAACTAGACGACTGGTCTAATAAAGGAATGCCCCAATGACTAACTTTGAATTTTTTAACCCAACTAAAATCGTTTTCGGTACAGAAACCATCGCCAAGCTCGATCAATTAGTCCCCGCCAATGCCCGCGTGATGATATTGCTAGGTGGCGAAAGCGCGCGTAAAAACGGCACAGTCGCCGAAGTTCGCGCTGCGCTGGGTTCACGTGAAGTTCATGAATTTAATGGCATTGAGCCAAATCCGACTTACGAAACCTTGATGCAAGCGGTCGAAATCATCCGCACCGAAAAGCTTGATTTTCTTGTGGCAGTCGGCGGTGGCTCAGTGATTGACGGCACTAAATTTATCGCTGCTGCAGTGCCTTTTGCTGGTGAGCCGTGGGATATCTTGACCACATTCGGCCAAACCATTATGAGTGCATTGCCATTTGGTACGGTATTGACGCTGCCAGCGACTGGCTCAGAAATGAACCACGGCGCGGTGATTACGCGCAAAGCCACGCACACTAAATTACCATTTATGAATCCGCTGGTATTTCCACAGTTTTCAATTTTGGATCCGAGCAAAACCTTCACCTTGCCAACGCGGCAAATCGCCAATGGCGTGGTCGATGCCTTTGTCCACACCGTTGAGCAATACCTCACTTACCCTGTAAACGGCATGGTGCAAGATCGCTACGCTGAAGGTTTGCTGAATATTTTGATTGAAATCGGCCCGAAAGTGCTGGCCAATCCGCAAGACTACGATCTGCGCGCTAATTTGATGTGGGCAGCGACGCAAGCACTCAATGGTTTGATCGGCGCTGGCGTACCGCAAGATTGGTCGACGCATATGATCGGTCATGAACTCACTGCGCTATTTGATATCGACCACGCTCGCACCTTAGCGATTGTGTTACCGGCCAACTTGGCACTGCGTGCTGACAGCAAGCGCGAAAAATTGCTTCAGTACGCTGATCGTGTTTGGCACATCACCACTGGTACAGAAGAAGAACGCATCACCGCAGCGATTAACAAAACCCGTGAATTCTTTGAAGCGATGGGAATTAAAACTCGCCTTGCCGATTACGACCTAGACGCAGCAGCGATTGATACTGTCATTGCCAAACTTGAAGCGCACGGCATGACCGCACTGGGCGAACGCCAAGATCTAACACTGGCAATGAGCCGCCAAATTTTAGAAAACTCACTTTAATATCAAGGATTTGAAAATGACGATCAATCGCCAAATCGTACTGAACTCACGCCCAGTCGGCGCGCCGACCTTAGAAAACTTCCGTCTAGTTGAATCAGTAATTTCGGTTCCAGCTGCCGATGAAGTTTTACTGCGTACGATGTATCTATCGCTAGACCCCTATATGCGTGGCCGGATGAGCGATACCCCGTCCTATGCTCCGCCAGTTGAACTCAATGCGGTCATGGTCGGCGGCACAGTCGCGCGCGTAGAAGCGTCCAATCACGCTGACTTTAAAGTCGGTGACGTCGTGCTCAGCTTTAGCGGCTGGCAAGACTACGCAGTTGCCAATGGCGCTGCATTGAACAAATTATCCCCGACACTCGCGCAGCCCTCCATTGCATTAGGCGCACTCGGAATGCCTGGCTTTACCGCCTATATGGGTTTGCTCGACATTGGCCAACCCAAAGCAGGTGAAACCGTCGTGGTTGCGGCGGCCAGTGGCGCAGTCGGCGCGATTGTTGGACAGATCGCCAAATTGAAAGGCTGCCGCGTGGTCGGCATTGCGGGTGGCGCGGATAAATGCGCTTACGTCATTGATGAGTTGGGCTTTGATGCCTGTATCGATCGCAAAGATCCAGACTTCGCCGCACAGCTGGCGGCAGCTTGCCCTGCGGGTATCGATGTGTACTTTGAAAACGTCGGCGGCGCGGTATTTGACGCGGTATTGCCGCTATTGAATGTCAGCGCACGAGTTCCTGTTTGCGGCTTGATTGCCAGCTATAACGACAGCCAATTGCCTGCAGGGCCAGATCGAATGGGCATGCTGATGGGTACGTTATTGAAAAAACGTATCAAAATGCAGGGCTTTATTATTTTTGATGATTACGGCCACCGCTACGGTGAGTTTTTCGCCGCGATGAGTGAATGGCTGGCCGCTGGGAAAATCAAATTCAAAGAAGATCGGGTCGAAGGTTTAGAAAATGCGCCTGCAGCGTTTATCGGTCTGCTTGAAGGTAAAAACTTTGGCAAGCTCGTGGTTCATATTGCTGATTAAACTTTAATCCATCAATGTTCACACTAAAAGCCCTGCTGATCATACAGCAGGGCTTTGTCTTTTTTTGTCCTACAACTCGTCTACGTTCCGCCTCTACCCTATTCAAATAAAAGCATAAACTGGCTTTACTTTATTGAATTGGAGAAACAAAATGTCTCATCCACAATCTGCATTGCTCGTGATTGACGTACAAGATTCGTTTTTTCATCGGCCGTATTTTAACGATGCTGACTTTCCCGCATTTCAAACT